>CAZPDA010000128.1:0-8709 GCA_964585115.1 uncultured Flavipsychrobacter sp. | reverse complement strand
TAGTAATGTTTTCACTTTGTCCTTCTACATTAGGAACTAAGCAGCAAATCCCCCTTACCAGCAGGTCTATCTTCACGCCACTATTACTAGCCTTATAAAGCAAGCTTATCATATCTTGCTCTTCCAGATTATTCACTTTAATGATAATTCTAGCTTCTTTGCCTTGTTTAGCTTGCTCTATCTCTCTTTCTACTAGTTGGTTAAACTTATCAATAAAATTAAAGCCAGCTACCATCAAGCTATCAAATTTTATAAAAGGAAAATCAGAAGGTGGTTTTCTTGAAATGAGGTATGCAAATAGCAGGTCTATATCTTTAGTTATTTTCTTATCTACCGTCAATAATACATGGTCTGTATAAAAACGCGCTGTCTTTTCATTGAAATTACCCGTAGATAGTAAACTATAATATTGTGCTCTTAATCCTTTCTTTCGTTTTACCAATGCCACTTTCGCATGCACTTTCATCGCAGGTATGCTATATACTATATTAACACCTGCAGCTTTCATCTTCTTAGCCCAAGCCAAATTATTAGCCTCATCAAAACGTGCTTTCAACTCTACAAATGCCGTTACCTTCTTACCATTCTTAGCAGCACTAATAAGTGCACTTGTTATTAATGAGTCTGATGCTACCCTATATAGTGTAACCTTTACTTCCTGTACATCAGGGTCTATCGCAGCTTCATTAAAGAACCTAATAACAGGGTCATAGCTGTGATAAGGCACATGTATCATCTCATCATTTGAGTCCAGCATATTAAATATTGAGCCACTGCTATCTATTCTGCTTGACGATATAGACTTATAAGACTGATACCTAAGCTTACTCCCTATAGGATTAGGCAAAGATGACAGGTCTTTTAAATTATGGTATCTACCCCCTTCTATTACATTGCGTTTACCTAGACCTAAATACTTTGAAAGGAACGTTTTAACTGTATCTGGCATATTGCGCTCGTACAACAGTCTGGCAGGTGCACCACTCTCGCGCTTCTTTATCATCTTCACTACCTGTTCTTCAAAAAGGTCGCTCCATTCGTCTTCTATATCAATATCAGCATTTCGAGTGAGTTTGATACTGTAAGAAGCTACCACCTCTTTATCAGGAAATACTCTGTCTATGTTATTCCGTATAACATCGTCCAAAAACAATATAGCAAACTCACCATCATCATTAACAGACATGAATCTACCAATATTCTCATCAGGGATATTGACCAAAGCATACGTATCGTTCAAGCCATTCTTTAGTACTACCAATAGATAAAGTGAATTATTATCAATATGGTCCGTATTCTCTCCTATTGATAAAATATGAGGCTGTATATATGCCAATACTTTGTTTAGGAACAAGTCCCTAGCTTCATCAGATATCCTTTTGGGAATAGGTTCATTATAATATAAATGGATATTGTGCTTCCTTAATTCAGGGAGGACATCATTTCTTAGTGTATCTCCAAATTGTGGTAACTGTTCATTGATGATTCTTTCTATCTCATCCGCTTTAGAGCTATCTATATGCCCATCTGTTTTCTTTGCAATCTTCTTTAATGAGTTATATACCGAGTATCTAACCCTGAAAAACTCATCAAGATTTGATGAATAGATAGATAAGAATTGGATACGCTCATATAACGGAACATCCTTTTTTTGTGCTTCTTGTAGTACTCTAAGGTTAAAGCCAAGCCAGCTAATATCCCTGTTGAAGAATTTCATACTATGGATGTTCAAACATTGTAACTGCTATAACAAAAGCCAGTATTGACAATACGAAGCCAAACATAAATACGCTATATGTTATCCTTAAAAGCCTGTATTTCCTACCTAGAACCACACCTAGATTATAAATGTCTCTGGTCATACTGCCATATAGAAACTCAGAATCATTCATCATGGCATTGATACCTGACTGGTAATCTTTAAGTTTCATTTTGTGGAAGTTACCAAAGAATAAAAGGTTAGCCCTTTTCTTATCTATATCCTCTTTCGTAAAAGTACCTTGAGTAACGTTTGGTCTGGTAACCAGTATGGCAAATATTATAGACACAAGAGAGGTGCCAAGAAATAATATAGCGGGTATCACAAGTCGGGTATCATCTTCCAGCTTTCTGAATAGCACAGAGACCAATATAGAAGCGATAATAGAATTTACCGTTATCATGATGTTAGCTTTTGAATCTGCCATCTCACTTAGCCTTAAGTGATTGGTAGAGGTCGTTCTGAACATCGTCTCGATACCTCGTGAAGGTGTATTGTTCTTCTTCTCTTTTTTTGACTGCTTTTCTGCTCGTTGTTCTTGGTCCTGTATTATCCTTTCTCTTAAGATATTTATATTCTTTTGCTTACCTGTTTGTAATAAGGTCTTACAATAATCTGTATGATACTGATGCTTTTCTAATAGTATTAGTGAAGTCTTCCGCCATTCTTTATTTGACATCTGCTCAGCACATACGCTATTATGCTCCTTTCTTACGCGTTTATTTATATCTAAAAATTCTTCTGTACCTAAATGAAACAGGTCCGCATCGCATACGATACGGCTAATTAGCGATGTAGGCTTTTGAGGCATTTTTGTAGCGAAGATACATTCCTTCACTTTTTCAGCCAGAGCTTTATTACCTTTTTTTTCTATTACATAATTATACGCTAATTCTGCACCTTTCTCTTCATGCTTATCAGGCGTTGTATATAAATACCCAACATCATGATACCATGATGCGATCATTACAGCTAGAAAGTCTTCTTCCTCTAATTGATAGTGATCAGCTATTTGTTCACATGCTTTAACAACACCTTTCGTATGCTCTAAATTGTGGTAAACCTGCTCAGGCACTGTATGCTTATCAAACAACGCCTGTACATGATCGGCTGTATTATCAATAAATTCTTTAGCAACCATAATGCGAATATAATATACAATTAAAACCTGAACCCTAGCGATATGTATGGCAATAGACCGTCTTCTGAATAACCTAATATTCCATTAACGACAATAGTCTGTGCAGGAATAACGAATATTCCTCCACCATAACCCGTATGCCACTTTTGTGAACTTTCATTCCTTAACCATACCCGGCCAACATCATTGAATCCTACCAAACCCACAGTACCCGGAAATAGATACGATGCAAAATCAAACAGTCTTACTCTTACTTCCAAGTTGTTATACATCATAGCATTACCGGCAAACCTATTCTTACGATAGCCCATAAGGCTACCCTGCCCGCCTATGTAAAACATCTGAAAGTAGTTTGGCATATCCCCTACCGTGAAACCAGCACCTATTCTATTACCAATTATCACTTTCGGATATCTACTAAAGCTCAAAAGAACACTCAACTCACTTTTCACTTGACCATATGATATATGGTCTCCATCTATTTGCTGAACACCTGTTATTGTAGTGAGCCAATGCATACCCCTTACAGGTACTATCTTACTGTTTCTAGTATCTATTTCAAACCCAGTATATGCACCGGTGAACCAACGCTGTCTGTAGATATCATTTCCATTATTCAAATTCTGTGCTCTATACAGCTCAACATACCTCCCCTCATTATCTTCACGGTCATCTACATTGTAATATTGACCTACCACTCCCACAAAAGCATCTATATGTTTATGCAGAGCATATTTCAATGAGATATTCGCATCGCTAAAGTTGTACCTAGCTCTGTAATATTTAATAACAGGGTCACTGAACTTCACGAATTCAGTCTCATTACCTAATCCAAAAAAGTTTGAAGTATTGTCCGGTGCTCTATAGTTAAAATCAATATTCAGGTCAAACTTCCCAAAAACATCTACTATATCACTTTTATACCTTATAAAACCCGCATCTGTAGCAAAAGCTCTACCTAACATAAAACTATGCTTAGCTGCATATGGTTCTTTTCTAAAGCCCTGCTTCATATACATAACACCACCTCCGAGTAGTATACCATCATCTAAGTTATAACCTCCGGTTACTAAAGGCATGAGCTTGTCATACTCGAACGCTTTTCCGTTATAATTATTGATGCTATTATTATCACTGGTCTTTATACGTGCTAAACTTCTATCAGGTAGGTCATTCTTTTTATCTGCTCTGTCATAGACAAATATCCTGCGTTTATTCCTAATGCTATCAGCGATACTAAACTCATCTTTTTTGCCACCGCCTATCATACGCACTCTAATGTTAGACCTTTTAGCTCCTGATACATTGAAGACATCCTTACCACCCCTACCATACAGGCAGACCTCTTTTGTTATCTTATGATCTATTACTCTACTAAAGGTCACATGCTCCAGCAAGCCTCTCTTATTGATCTTTCTTACTTCTATTTTCACATCACCATTAGGTAGATATACTATATCAAATTTATCCTGTTTATCGGAAGCAGGTACATCTACGGACTTTGATAGAAACCGATAATACTTAAGACCTTGATGCATTAGATCATCCCGTCTTGCTTTCAGATCGTGAGTTATACGTTCACCTACTTGCTGGTATATAGTATCAGGCAAATGATGAATAGCATCTTCTATTACCTCATCAGTAAGTTTGGTTTGTATATCGCTAATTACAGCTCGCCAAACAGACTCATCAAGACTATTTAAAAAGTACCTATCAAAATGACGAGCATTGAACATGAACCCATTTACATTTTTGATACGTTCATCAAACCCTTGAAATTTAGGCATCACCCAATTTCTACCCGCAATGTATGGTATAACACCAGTACTAATAAAGTACACTTGATCCCGATCTCTAGGCACAGGAGAAAAAATATTCTGCTCGCCTTCTTCTCTTTTCACCCATCGCCACTGGTCTTCATGTCTATCCCAATCACCAATTAATAAGTCTAGCATCCTGGCTCTCAACACGGCTCGCTCGTCTATAACATTGTCATTATCATCCTCCAGCTTATCCAATACCTTAAAGGTGCTATAGGTCTTATCTTCTTTTACAGGCTCTCGCTCTTCGAATAAGCAAACCGTACTAGCAAAATCGTGCCTATATATCCCTAAGGCCGTATCATCAGGCACATACACTATTTGCGGATTTGCATAGGGTATCCCTAATGTTGTTGCCATATCAGGTATGGTAACAGGAGCATAGGGATTAGCTGCAGATATCTGATCTTGAACAATAGGTTTAGCTACTGTAGATTTCAAATTAGATGGCAATGCTTTTACAGGGTCTTTCTGCACGGTTCTCAACACCCACTGCTTACCATTTTTATCTTCTAGCCTTAGAGACTTTGTTTGTTGTCCGCCACCACGTTTTATAACTTTTAGTCCTCCTTGCTCTTCTTCAATCCTAAACACCTTCATCTTTACAGGTGTAGCCCATACCTTTCTGTAATGCTCCCCAAACAAAAACCGATGAACACGACCAACACTATCATATTCAGGAGCTACAGCCGCATAAACACTATCCGCGGTTATTACATCAGGAACTGCTGGTGTTAATATGCTTTCAGCTACAGTACTTTTCTTAGTGATCGTTTCTGATTCATACAATTTGACGACAGTTTCATCCGATCTCACCTCATAAAAAACTACTTTTTGCGAGCCATTTCGTAGATATAGTATCTCAATAAAACCGTTCTTAACTGCTGCAAACTTTGTATCACCTTTTACTTTAGCTCTTTCTGTTTTTGAGCCAGAGCCACTTACTATATAGTTCCAACCATTATCTTCTATCAGCTGTAGATTATGTTCATGACCTGCTATAAAAGTCACATTAGGGACATCCTTTAAAGCACCTTCTACTTCAGCAACCATATGCTTATAGATAGGATGCATAAGGTCTTGTACATTTCCAAACTGCCCTCTAACGATCGGGTATATAGAACCAATAACAGGCAGTGGGAAAAATGCATTATCGTATATATCTGTTATGGGGAAGATATGCTGCTTGAAAGTATAATGACCTCCATGAATACCATGACTTCTAAAAGGGTGATGACTAGCAAATATTATTTGCTTATCCCTATTTCTATATGCAATATCTCTTAGCGCAACTATTACTTCTGCTTCAGTTTTGCACTCACAATCACTATTCTCTTCAGGTTTGCTATTAGGATGAAGCCACCATTGGCTATCCATTATCACCAAGAGTGTGCTATCGTTTATAACAACTTCTTCAGGACCGGGGCAACCATCCATCGGCAAAAAATGAATATTCTCTTTTTGCAGCCCTTCTACCCAATTGGCCTGACGCTTTATATTCTGCCAACCTACATCTGCACCGTTTGCCCAATCATGATTACCGGGAACAACATACACTCTCGCTTTATGATCAAAGAAAGGTGCAACCTGTTTTCTTAATACATCTTCTTTTTCTTTATAGTTAGCGTCCTCTTCATCAGGCAAGCCATGCCTATATATATTATCACCTATAAACAAGACCGTACTGACCTCGTCTGAAGGATCTATATACTTTGCTATGGCATTAGCAACAGGGTGTTTACCTCCCGTAAGCTCACCACCATCGCCAACAACTATAACCCGAGAAACGATATCATCACCTTGAGCGAATACTACAAGTGGTAGTGCTATTAAGAGTAGTGCTTTTATAAAACCTGATCTCATTCGTTGTTAATGCTTAATCGGTATTTTTATAATATTAGGTCTCCCTCCCCTAGCCTCATTAGTAATATAGATATTACCATGATCGTCAAACGTTATCCCTTCAGCCTGTTTAAATAGCTTTTTGTCAAGTTTATAAACATTCTTCACCTGCCAGCTCTTATCAAAAACGACCAATAGTTTTTCAATAGAAGCAAGCATATAAATATCTTCTGTTTTGGGATGACGAGCTATTGCCGATGGATGAAGTTGCTTGACCCTATCTTCTTTTTGCAATTTATTGTTAATAGAAGACCATGCGATTGCTCTAATCGGTTCATTTATAAAGCTATGAGACCGCATGTCATAAGCATAGACATGTGTAGCTTTTTTGTCTTTATCTAATGCCGATGATTTACTAACCAGTAACAACCATTGGTTCCTATCATCCCAAAGCATTGATTCAAACTCTGTCTTTTTAGCTACATCGTATTTATATTTTACAGGCTCTCTATCTTTTGATGTTGGCACTTTGGTAATATTTCCGTTGCTCTCCATCACATAAATATCATTACCCACTATCTCCATTCCTTCATAATCTCCATCCTTCCCAAACTTTACTTCATTGACAACTTTGAATTCAGATGTATCTAATATATAGATAATACCTTCTTCGTCATTCATTGTGTATAGAGAAGCATCAGCTTTACGATACCTTATAGCAGATACCTCATCAAGATCGTGATGCAAAAAAGCCTTAGAATATGAAGACCAATCATACCCCGGTATATTTAACGGCTGCGTATGAGTAGGAGCATTGCACCCTAATAATGCTAACAATAATATACATGTATACTTACTCATATATACTACGAATTAACTGTTGCTTCTTTTTCTATTTGCGGCCATGTAGAATTAGCATAATTTATCTTGACACGAATAGCTTTAAGTTTACCTACACCCTTTAGTTGCTCTAGGTCAAGATACTCTATATCAGGCATTAACTCACCTTCCTCTATCAGGTCGTATATTCTATCTATATATGGCTTACAGCTGCTAATATGAGCATATGCAATAGCTATAGTACCAGGCTGGGTCAACCGCTCATTGCTATTAAACAACCTGACCTTATCAATTCTTTTCTTCACTACTTCATACCTGATACTGTAAGACCCTTCAACATCAAAATGCTTTTCATCAATACGGTAGCTAATATCTACCATATTCTCATGTATCAAAATAAGCTGTGTTGTTTCCAAGGGTATGCTTAGTTGTTCTTTATATCTATCTGCCGACTTGGCCATTTTTAGCATAGTATCTATTTGCCATGCCGCAATAATATCTACTGCATTTGATGGGAATACTTTATTTGGTTCAATGCTTTTACCTGCATAAATACTAAACTCAAGTCCATCTGTCTGAAACTTCTCAAAATAATGAGGGACAACCTGTATTAAATTGTTTTGCGACTTATTCAGTTCTTCCTTTAATAATGCATTAAGGGACTGTAAGCTTGCCTCATAATCGTTGTGAGACAGATGAAATGTACCCGTCTTAGACCTAGCATCTGCTACATATGCCTTATATACATCATTATCAAGTATACCTTTTTCGTGTAGCTGTCCTAAAAAGGATAATGCATTATCTTCTAAAAAGTGCCTAAGCTCATACTCTTCCTCTACATCCAGATCGGCATCTATTCGCTCTTCCCAAACTTCTATCAACCGTACAAACTCATTAATGGTCGGGTCTTCTAGGAGTATGTCATCCTGTAAAATTGTTTTCAGGTAATCTAGCTGTAAAAGGTAATCTGACTGTATTGCCTGAAGTTGCTTTACAGATGAGTTACGATAATCTATTGCTCCGTAAAAAGGGTAAAGGTTATCGAACCTAATGGTTGGTGTAACCTTTGTTATCTTCTGCTGTTCGCTCTTAAGTTCCTTTATGGCATTCCATGCTTCTTCATTAAACTTCCATAGTACTGAAGACTGTATAGAAGTATAACGTTGCATAATGAAATCTTTAACCATCTCCTCCAGAGCACTGATCTTATAATAGAAAAGCTCTCTATAATACAAAGATGCTCGCTCGATCTTCTTTAATATTCTGCTATCTACCTGATTTTCAAATATGCTGCCTAACTCTATAAC
>CAZPDA010000127.1:0-8714 GCA_964585115.1 uncultured Flavipsychrobacter sp. | reverse complement strand
GTAATAGGTTCGAGGGCTTTGCCCACAGCGCAGCAGAACTATCCGCCTACGCCTTCAGTATAGATACCTTCGTCATCTCTCTAAAGAATGAAGAGATTATCCGCCACAGTCCAGAGGATGTAGCCGCCTTTCAGCAATGGTTGGATGCACACGGCATCCGCAACGTCAACGCCACCCTCGGTAAGCTCGTCTACAACCATTATTTCCCCCGTGGTAAGTAGGGTGGGAGGGAGCTCTTCCCTCTCGTCATCGCGAGCCTGCGAAGCGATCTCACGTAATGAGAACCAAGCAAGTCTTGAGATTACTTCGTCACGTTGCTCCTCCCCGAAGTATCGGGGTAAACTGGTAATGACGTGTCGGACTATTCTCCCGTCATCGCGAGCTTGCGAAGCGATCTCACGCAATGAAGGGGTATTGTCTTATAGAGGCTACAGCTTATATTTGATACATGAATAAAGGAGGCGCCGTATACATCATGTCATCACCCAATAGGGGTACTATATACGTTGGCGTAACCTCGAACCTGCAAAACCGAATAACGCAACACCGTAATAAACAATATCCTGAAAGTTATACCGCTAGGTACAATTGTGTAGTATTGGTCTACTATAGGTCGTTCCCAAACATTGAAGAAGCAATTGCCGAAGAGAAACGACTTAAAGGAGGTCGTAGGAAAGCCAAAGAACGTTTGATAGATAACTTCAACCCCAAGTGGCATGACCTTTATGAGAGCTTATTCTCGTGAGTGTTGAGTTAGCTGAACATTGTATCGTGAGATTACTTCGTTGTTACACTCCTCCCCGAAGTATCGGGGTAAACTGGTAATGACGTGTCAGGTTATTCCCTCTCGTCATCGCGAGCTTGCGAAGCGATCTCACGTAATGAGTGCCAAGCAAGTCTTGAGATTACTTCATTGTTACGCCCTTCGCAATGACAATGCATTGTAGTTGGTATAGCTATACCATCCTCCCCATATGGTGAGCTAGAGGGGAGGTAATAACGACACTAGGTGAAGCGGATAAAAAAGCGTAAATTTGTCATGCTAAATAACACTCTCCAACAGGAGAGGCGGGGAGAGGTTCCTCTTGCAACAAAAAACAACATAATGAAATATCACCCATGTATAAACCCTTAAATAATAACCCTCAAAATATGTAGTAATTCATCTGTTTGGCACATTAAAAGCATTTCGCAACAAAAAACAACAAGTTTTAACAGCTTGCCAACTCATATATAACGGTTCTTTGGGCTGCATTATCGTCCGCAGGAATTATATTTGCAGCAAAATTGAAATTATACAGATATGAGTTTTATAGCTAACATCGTTGCCCGTCAGGTATTAGATAGCCGCGGGAATCCTACAGTAGAAGCAGATGTATACACTAGCGATGGCTTTATGGGCCGCGCAGCAGTTCCGTCGGGAGCGTCAACAGGTAAGCACGAGGCGGTAGAGCTTCGCGACAAGGCAAAGAAAGTATATATGGGTAAAGGTGTACTGAAGGCTGTAGAGAACATCAACGATAAGATAGCTGAAGAACTATATGGTTGGGACATCACCGACCAGCGCGGTATCGACCAAGCTATGATAGAGCTGGATGGTACTAAGAACAAAGGTAAGCTAGGTGCTAATGCCATGCTTGCCGTCAGCCTTGCATCAGCTAAAGCAGCAGCACAGGCTACAGGCCTTAGCCTATATCGCTATGTAGGTGGTGCCAATGCCAACACGCTACCCGTACCAATGATGAACATCTTGAACGGTGGTGCACATGCTGATAATAAGATAGACTTTCAGGAGTTCATGGTAATGCCTGTAGGTGCCGATACGTTCAGCGAAGGTCTGCGTTGGGGTGTAGAGATATTCCACAACCTTAAGGCTGTATTGAAAGACAAGGGTTATAGCACCAACGTAGGGGATGAAGGTGGTTTCGCTCCTGATATCCAGAGCAATGAAGAAGCTATCGAGACCGTATTGAAGGCGATAGAGAAAGCAGGCTACAAGCCAGGCGACGATGTAGTGATCGCTATGGATGCTGCTATTAGTGAACTATACAATGCTAAGAGCAAGAAGTATGTGTTCCACAAGAGCGATAATAGAAAGATGAGCAGCGCAGAGGTGGTAGACTACTGGAACGATTGGTGTAAGAAATACCCTATCGTAAGTATAGAAGATGGTATGGACGAAGATGACTGGAAGGGTTGGAAGAGCCTTACCGATACACTTGGCGAGAAAGTACAGCTAGTAGGTGATGATCTATTCGTTACCAATGTTGATCGTCTTAGCGACGGTATCGATAAAGGTGTTGCTAATGGTCTGTTGGTAAAGGTGAACCAGATAGGTACACTTACTGAGACCATAGAAGCGGTAACAATGGCACAGCGTGCAGGTTACAACACCGTAATGAGCCACCGTAGTGGTGAGACAGAAGATGCTACTATTGCTGACCTTGCTGTAGCACTTAACTGTGGTCAGATCAAGACAGGTTCTGCATCTCGTAGCGACCGTATGGCTAAGTACAACCAGCTACTAAGAATAGAAGAAGAACTGGGAGCTACTGCTCATTATCCGGGAAAAGGTCTTATTTTTGGTAAATAAGCAATTGCACAACTGTGAAGAAAGTCTTTCGTATCATAACCAATAAGTTCCTCCTGACGGCCATAGCATTTGTGGCTTGGGTAGGCTATTTCGATCAGAACGACTGGATAACACAGCAACACCGCAAACAAGAGCTGGAAGATACTAAGGCTAATATAGCTTATCTACGCTCTGAGGTAGCACGTATGAAGCATGAGCAAAAAGCCATCAAGACCGACCCAAAGGCCTTAGAGCAGTTTGCCCGCGAGCGCTACCATATGAAGCGTACCAACGAAGACCTCTATATCTTTGAGTAAATCTGGAATCTTAATAAACAATAAAGCCGAAGCATTTGCTTCGGCTTTTATATCCTTAGTAGGCTTGTATTACAGCTTACGTCTTTTCAGTTCTTTATTGATGAGCGATAGCTCGCGACCTGTTTGTCCGGCTACAGAGGTGTTCTCTTGTGCACGTCTCATCAGGTAGGGTAGTACATCCTTTACCGGTCCGTATGGCAGGTACTTAGCCACGTTGTAATTGCTATCTGCCAGGTTAAAAGAAATATTGTCGCTCATGCCGTATAGCTGAGAGAACCATACACGCTCTGTATTGGCAGGTATATTGTGCTCATGCATATACTTGGCAGCTTCGTAACAGCTCTTCTCATTATGCGTGCCTATGAATACGGTAAGGTCTTCCAGCCTTTGCAGGCAGAAGAGTGCAGCTGCGTCGTAGTCATTATCTGTAGCAGCTTTGGTAGGCTGTATAGGTGACGGGTAGCCCATCTTCATGCCACGATCACGTTCTTTCTCCATATAGGCACCACGTACCAGTTTAGCACCTAGTATGTAGCCTTTATTCTTAGCTTGGTCAAATGATACTTTCAAGTATGGCAATGCCGCTGTAGTATACAGTTGGTAGGTGTTGAATACAATAGCCTTTTCTTTGTTGTAACGCTCCATCATGGTCTCTGCCAGTATGTTTACAGGCTTTTGTATCCATGTCTCTTCTGCATCTACAAGTACCATTACACCTGTGCGGTGAGCAGTCTCACAAATGGTGTCAATACGTTTAAGTACACGTTGCCATTCAGCTTCTTCTTCTGTGGTTAGTTTGGTATCCAAGTGTACCTTCTCTAATAGTGAGAAGTTGGCGAAGCCAGTAACCTTAACAGATATAAACGGTATATTTTTTTTAGATGCTGCATATTCTATCGCCTTTACAAACTCAGGCACGGCAGCGTCGTACTCCTGCTCAGTCTCTTTGCCTTCTACGCCATAGTCTAGTATCACACCTACGTTGTATGGTGCCAGCATCTCGGAAGTTTGAGCAGCATCCTGCATGGTCTCTCCACCGCAGAACTGTCTGAAAATTGTCTTTTTTACAAGTCCGTCTATAGGTAGTTTCCAGCTAATAGCCCACTTAGTAAGCGTCATACCTAGCGAAGTGACTGTTGGGGAGCTCATTGTAGCGAATAGATATTGCGCACTCTTTAGCTCTTTATCACTTCTGTATTTAAAAGCTATCTCTGTATTATCAAACTTTGGCAGCATATTTGTGTTAAAAAAGTAGATGCAAAAATAGCAGGCAAAAGTGAGTGTAAGAAATTTATCCTTTAATTGTCACCCTATTGTAGTAAAAAGTTCCAACAACCAACTCATACACAAAGTTTTTTGTCTGTTTACTGTGATAATTATTAACTTTACGTTTCCAAATAAAAATTAAAACGATAAAATGATGAGAAAGTTACTTTTATTAATGGTGGGTGGCGCTCTTGCTATAGGCGCTAACGCACAGCAAAATAACCAAACAGCTGCACCTTTCGTTACAAAAGGTCAGCAAGCTAAGGCTGATGTAAATAGCCCAAACATTGTTTATAAAGACAACTGGAAAGCTAGAATGGCTAGTGCTGATGCTAAGAAGTCTACTGGTCCTGGCGGCGACAGATGGTATGATCACTTTACTTTAGTTAATACATATTTCGTGGCGAATGCTTTTGATAACAACTCATTTGTATTCCCGATATGGTTTGATTCTACAGTAAGACAAAGATATAACACAGGTCTTGGTACTGTTAACTACTTGAGTATCTGTCAAGTAATTGACCCTCTTTCATCTCAAATGTTCAATGATCCATCATTCACTAATGAGATTGTAGTAAGCCAAGGTAATTCATACGAAGTGGATTCTGTAATGATCCGTGCTGCTTACGTTAGAGAAAAGTCTCAACCAGCTAACCAGGTTGATACTATGATTCTTTCTGTAATTCCAATGGATAACATTACTTTCTTCCTTCGTTCTGCTACTTATCCTAACATTTCTCAGTACACTACTAACGATACGTTATGGGCACAAGCTCCGGTAAACGTTGATAGCGTTAACCGTGCTGCATTCCCTGCTACAAATGCAATTGGTGGTCGTGCTTTCTGGAAAGTGCCTCTAACAGCTGCTGATGGTGATACACCAAATACAGCTAACAATACTGTAACTGTTAGCTCATTTGTATTCCCTGTAGAAGATGGTAACGGTAATGCTGCTCCTCTTACAATCAATAAAGGTGAGCGTTTTGCTATCACTGCTACATTTAAGTCTGGTGGTACTTGGAACCAGAACGTTGATTCAGTAACTGGTCTTCACCGTTTCATGCCTATCGCGGCTCAAGCTAGCCAAGGTGGTGCTATGCCTTACTATTACTACGATTTTACTGAAAGAACTATGTCTGGTTTGATGTTCAGTTCTGATACTAGTCAATATTCTCCATCAGTATTTATCGAGACTTTCAACGACAACAACTTCTCTAGAGAGTTCCTTCACATTGCAGGTCATATCAGCTGTAGCGATTGTGAAGTACTAAGCGTAGCTAATACTGGTGTTATTACTTCTGTTAAGGCGTTCCCTAACCCTGCTAACAATGAAGTATATGTACCATTCAACTTGAATGCTAATTCTAACGTAAACGTTACATTGACAAACACTGTAGGTCAAGCTATCAGTTCTCAGTCTTTCGATAACGTAAATAACGGTAGAGCTACTTTCAATACAGCTAACTTATCAAACGGTATCTACTTTGTAACTGTTGAAGCTAATGGTCAGCGCGAAACAACTCGTGTTGTAGTTGCTCACTAATCAAGGTTAGGTAATAATCATATTAAAAGGGTTGCCGATTGGCAGCCCTTTTTCTTTTTTTTAAAACAATAGTTTATTATTGCACACGTCGGTATAAAACTTAACCGATAATTAAACGTTATAAAAAGAAAAGCTACAGAGAATGGCAAGAAACCTGCTGATTGTGGAGTCGCCAGCGAAAGCTAAGACTATAGAGAAGATACTGGGAGAGGAGTTTGAAGTAAAGTCGTGCTATGGCCACATCCGCGATCTGAAGAAAGAAGGGATGGGAATAGATATGGAGAATGACTATTCCCCAAGCTATGTAGTTTCTGAAGATAAACAGAAGGTAGTAAAAGAACTGAAGTCGCTTGCTAAGAAATCTAAGGAAGTATGGTTAGCAACGGATGAGGACCGCGAAGGAGAAGCGATATCGTGGCACCTTTGCGAAGAATTAGGATTAGACCCTGCAACTACCAAAAGGATAGTCTTTCATGAGATCACTAAGCCTGCAATAAAGAAAGCCGTAGACAACCCTCGTACGGTGAATATGGACCTTGTTAATGCACAACAGGCCAGACGTATATTAGATAGAATAGTTGGATTTGAACTCTCGCCGGTATTATGGCGCAAGGTGAGTATGCGCAACAACCTATCTGCGGGTAGGGTACAGTCTGTAGCGGTGAAGCTGATCGTAGAAAGAGAGCGTGCTATTACAGGATTTACACCTCAAAGTAGCTTTAAGCTAGAAGCATTCTTTAAGGCTCAAGATATTAATAAAAAGAATATCACTTTCAAGGCTGAAGGGCCTGAAAAGCCTAAAGAAGCTAAAGATGCTAAGGCTTATCTGGAAAAATGCATTGATGCTACTTATAAGGTAAGTGATGTACAAGTAAAGCCTGCTAAGAAGTCTCCATCTGCACCATTTACAACATCTACATTGCAACAGGAGGCTAGCCGTAAGCTAGGTTACTCTGTATCTAAGACGATGTTGCTGGCGCAAAAGCTATATGAGAACGGACACATTACCTATATGCGTACCGACTCTGTGAATCTATCGGACACAGCACTGGAAGACATCAAGAATAACATTAATAATCAGTATGGTGATAAGTATCACCAACAAAGAAAATATAAAACCAAGAACGACTCTGCTCAAGAGGCGCACGAAGCCATCCGCCCTACGGATATGAGCAAAAATAGCGTGGATGATAGGGATATGAATAGATTATATGACCTTATCTGGAAGCGTACTATTGCATCGCAAATGGCAGATGCAGAGCTAGAGCGTACTACCGCCAAGATAGACGTGTCAACACACGATGCACCATTCACTGCAAAAGGTGAGGTATTGCGTTTTGATGGTTTCCTTAAAGCATATACAGAGGGTAAGGATGATGAAGATGGAGATGATGACGAGCAAGACGGAATGTTGCCACCGTTAACCGTTGGTCAGGAACTAGAGCTGCATGAGATGTTAGCGACAGAGCGTTTCACAAGACCACAACCAAGGTTTACAGAGGCATCTTTGGTTAAGAAACTAGAGGAGCTAGGTATTGGTAGACCATCTACTTATGCACCAACTATCAGTACGATACAGAACCGTGGATATGTAGAAAAGCGTGAGCGTGAAGGAACTCCACGAGACTACGAAATAATAAAGCTAAAAGATAAGAAGGTAGAAGAAGATAAGGCTACCGAGAATGTAGGGGCAGAGCGAAATAAGCTGTCGCCAACAGACTTGGGTATGGTGGTTATCGACTTCTTGAGTGAGCACTTCAAGCGTGTGATGGACTACGGCTTTACTGCTAAGATAGAGCAAGACTTTGATGAGATAGCTCATGGCAGACAAGTGTGGAATAAGATGTTGGATACATTCTATCATCCATTTCACGAGAATGTAGAACACACTATGGAGCATGCCGAGCGTGCAAAAGGTGAGCATCACTTAGGTACAGACCCAGAGTCGGGCAAGCCTGTCGTAGCTCGCTTGGGTAGATATGGTCCAATGGTGCAAATAGGTAGTACTGAAGATGAAGAAAAGCCTCGTTTTGCTAAGCTAAGAGCTAACCAGAGCATTGAGACCATCACTTTTGAGGAAGCTATGGTACTCTTCCAACTACCAAGAAAAATAGGCTTGTTTGAGGGGCTGGATGTAGTAATAAATATTGGGCGTTTTGGTCCATACGCACAGCACGATGGGAAATTCTACTCGCTTAAGAAAGAGATGGATCCATATACGGTAGAGCTGGATGAGGTAGGGCCATTGATCGTAGAGAAGCGTAAAGCACAAGCTGAGAAGACGATAAAGATATTCGAGAAGGAAAAGATCAAGGTATTGAAAGGACCTTATGGACCTTATATCAAGCAAGGGCTAAGAAATTATCGTATACCGAAAGAACAAGTGGAGAAAGCTGCGGACCTAACGGTGGAAGAAGCACAAGCTATTATTGAGCATGTGAAGGCAAACCCACCTAAGAAGAAAGCAGCGAAGAGAAAGAAGAAGTCGTAAAATTATCGTAATTTAAGAGTGAAAGATAAGTGAGTGGTATGCAGAAAAACAAAGAGATAAAAGCTTTGTTGAGGCTGGTTGACGATCCGGATGATGAAGTGTTTGATACCGTAGCCGAGAAGCTGATGCACTATGGGAAGGAAGTAATACCCAATTTAGAACAACTTTGGGAAGTAACACCTGACCTTAATATACAAGAAAGAATAGAGCTGCTGATACATAGGGTTCACTTTCAAGATTTGGAGCGTGAATTTTATGAGTGGGGTAAGAGTGAGCAACCTCAACTATTAAGAGGTGCTATCCTTGTGGCTAAATACCAATTCCCAGACTTGGATGTTCCATCCATCCTCACTCAATTTGACCAGATAAAACGTAATGTATGGCTTGAGTTGAACAACTACCTTACGCCATTAGAGCAGGTAAATGTGTTCAATAGCATACTGTACAATTATTATAAGTTTGCAGGGCACGAGCTTACCGAACGCGAGCCCAAGCATTTCTTTATCAATCAAGTACTGGATAGCA
>CAZPDA010000126.1:0-8724 GCA_964585115.1 uncultured Flavipsychrobacter sp. | reverse complement strand
AGCCATATGCAGCACTATATGAGCCAAACCACGAGGTGGTATTAGAGAAAAACTCTGAGCACTATCTATTAGCATTCCTTTCTCGCTCTTATCATGAGAGTGTGAAGAGTGAAGGTGCAAGTTTGGTATACCACTTTAAAGTAGATGAGAATGGTAAAATAGAGAAGCTGGATGACCCTACTGAGCCAATGGTGTTCTATAGCCGCCCTAAGGGTACCTATGTAGGTGCTAAGGAGACGGAGAACTTACTGTTCGACTTCTTCTTGTGGAATACGGAGATAGCACAGAATGGTAATCAGATATTGGCACAGATAAAAGGTAACGAAGTAGATACTACTATGGTAGTGACCGACTGGAAGGCATACTTCCTGAAGAATATGCCAATGGGTAAGTGTAGCATTACACTTACACTTGCTGATAAAGATGGTAACGCAATAGAAAGCCCGATGGGTACGGTAACGCGTGAATTCACACTAGCGGCTGAAGAGCCATTACCAGTGAAGTAATAGTATATAATAGAAACATAATAACAGTAGCCGATGCGTAATGTGTCGGCTACTGTATTTTTAAATGAGTATAAGCTGCTATATTTGCAGCCCAAATAAAAATATATCAATGCGAGTAGCAGTAGTAGGAGCAACAGGCATGGTGGGACGCACCATGTTGCAGATATTAGAAGAAAGAAACTTTCCTGTAACGGAGTTGATACCGGTAGCATCAGAGCGTTCTGTAGGTACTAAAGTAGCCTTCAAAGGAGAGGAGTATAGTGTAGTGAATGCCGAAACTGCTATAGGTATGAAACCCGCATTGGCACTATTCTCATGCGGTGGTAGCCTATCTCAAGAGCTGGCTCCAAAGTTTGCAGAAGCTGGCTGTAGAGTAGTAGATAACTCGTCTGCATGGCGTATGGACCCTACTAAAAAACTCATTGTACCAGAGGTGAATGCTAATGACCTGACCGAAGATGATATGATCATTGCAAACCCTAACTGCTCTACCATACAAATGCTGATGGTGCTAAAGCCATTGCATGACAAATATGGTATCAAGCGTGTGGTGGTCAGCACTTACCAATCAGTGACGGGTAGCGGACAAAAAGCCGCTGACGAGCTGATGAACCAAAGAAAAGGAGATAAGACCGCAAATGTATATCCGTATCAGATAGATATGAACGTCATTCCACATATTGATGTGTTTCAGGATAATGGCTATACCAAAGAGGAAATGAAGATGATATTGGAGACCAAAAAGATAATGGGCGACAATAGCATAAATGTAACAGCCACTACGGTGAGAGTACCTGTAATGGGCGGACATAGTGAGAGCATCAATATCGAATTCAAACAAGATTTTGATGAAGGCACTGTAAAACAGATACTTACAGACTTTCCCGGTGTCATAGTAGTAGATAATCCTGAAATGAATGGCTACCCAATGCCATTGGATGCACAGGGCAGAGATGAAGTATTTGTAGGACGTATCCGTAGGGATGAGTCTCAGACAAATACGCTGAACTGCTGGGTAGTAGCAGATAACCTACGTAAGGGTGCAGCTACAAATGCAGTGCAGATAGCCAAGCATTTACACCACCAAGGCTGGATCTAGTAGTTAAGAATTAAAAACACATTATAGTTCTGTCATAACTTTGTCAAGACTTGCTACAAAGCAATCTTAAGAGCTAGAGTGGACGTAACTTTGGGAAATATTAACATAAACATTCCCATATGAAGTTAAAATCTACTCTATTAGTGTTGGCAAGTGCAGCAGCTTTACAGTCTTCTGCTCAGACTTGGGTAACGGATTCAGTATCTATGAATTCGGGTTATACTCACGACGTGTTTTATGATCTATATGATGGTGATAAGAATGATCATGTAGGGAATGACTGGCATATTGCCTTCCAAACAACGACTTTTGGTTCTACCGGTTTTAATGCAAGTATTCGTGCAAACCATATTAGCGGAAAGGTTCAAGTATATTCATTACATAAACAAGCAAGCCTTAAATTCGGTGGACTTGTAACTGCTGATTCTGCCGGTTTGACCGATCCTAACATGCAGCTTGTAAATGAGAACATCAGCTGGGGACTTGGTGCATTTACTAATAATAGAAGTTCTAGTCCTGTAGATTTTGGGTGGGGTGAGTACAACATGACTACCCATAATCTAGTAGGTGATTCACTGTATCTTGTAATGGTAGATGGTGCTGCTTATCAGATATGGATACAAAAATACCAGAGCACAGGTAATATTGGTTATACCTTCCGTGTAGCTAAGTTTGACGGTTCTGACGATAGAATGGACTCTATAAAGGTGACAGCTCCATACAACGATCGTCTTTTCGCTTACTATGATATTACTACCGGTACATTTATAGATAGAGAGCCTTCTCGTTCAGAGTGGGATATCATGTTCACAAGATACCAGAACAGCAAGACCTTTGGTCCTACTCCGGGTCAGTTACAGCCGTATACGGGTGTTCTATCAAATCTTGACGTTGAAGTTGTTGAGCTTACAGGTATAGATCCGAATACTATTACATCTGCAAACTTCAGCAACCAACTAGGTAGCATAAGCAACGAAACAAACATTATAGGTGACGACTGGAAGACTTTTAACATGGGTACTTTCATGTACGATCTTGATGCAAATACCAGCTTTATTATCAAGTCTGTAAACTCGGGTACATTCTACCACTTACAGTTCACTCGTTTTGATGGTACAGCTACAGGTAAAACAGTATTCCAAAAAAGAATGTTGGCTACAACATCTGTTAATAATGTAGCTAGCCAAGTAAGTGAGTATAGCGTATATCCTAATCCTGCACAGAACAACATAAACATTATGCTAGATGCAAAAGCTAATGCGGCTAATACGCAATTGGTATTGATGGATATGACAGGAAAAGTGTTGCAGCATACTATGGTAGATCTTAAGAAAGGTGTTAATGCGTATAGCTTTGATGTAAGCGCATACCCTTCAGGTACTTATATGATAATAGTGAATGGTGGTGAGTGGAAAGTAGCTGAGAAAATAATGGTACAACACTAAGATGTATGGTGTTTAACATCATGTAATTAAATATTATCAGGTTCAGCTTGCTCCCGAAACTGTGGTAGGCTGAACCTGTTTTTTTGAAACGAAGAATGAAGATGAGAACGCTAAGTATTAGCATATTATTAGTATTGATGTCTGTTGCCTCGTTTGCACAGCAAGGGTTGCGTATTACCGTTGTGGATAGAAGCAGTGGCGAGGCGCTACCTTTTGCCTATGTAAATGTGTATGCATTGCCTAACAGAAGTATGGAAACAACAGTGCAGTCTAACGAGAATGGTGTGGCTATTGTTGTGCCTCAAAGCTACCCTTGTGAGCTTGAAGTGAGCTTGCTAGGGTATGATAAGGCTACTAAGAGTATTTACAGCGCACCTGCTAATACAAGTATTGTTATTTATCTGACCCAAAAATTCGCATCAGTAGACCAAGTAGTAGTGACAGGCAATAGCCAACCTACCAGAATGAAAGACGCATTATCTGTATATAGAGTAATACCTAAAGCACAGATAAAAGCACAAGGAGCGGTAACGCTGGAAGACATCATGAAGAACCAGCTGAATATGAGAGTTGGTAATGACCAGATACTAGGTAGTAGCCTGAATATGCAAGGTATGAGTGGTGATAAGGTGAAGATACTAGTAGATGGTATGCCGCTTAACGGAAGAGAAGGAGGTAATATAGACCTTGGGCAGATAAACCTGAACAATGTAGAGCGGATAGAGATGATACAAGGACCAATGAGTGTGGTGTACGGAACAGATGCGCTTGGAGGTGTTATCAATATCATTACCAAAAAGGAGAAGAAACCACTAGCAATAAACTTTGGTACATACTACGAGTCGCTTGGTAAATATAACTTTGATGGTTCTGCTTCATTCAGGGTAAAAGATAGACACCAAGTTACTGTTGGTGGTGGAAGGAACTTCTTCCAAGGGTGGAAGTATATAGATGCTCCCGTTAAGTTCGGAGACCAGGTATTAGTGACTGAAAGGAACTTTTTATTCAACCCTAAAGAGCAATATCTAGGTAATTTTGCGTATAGATATACAGCCCCATCAGGTTTTCAAGCAAGCTTTACATCCGACTATGTAGACGAGATGATAACAGATAAAGGAAATGTTATCAAATGGAACCCTTCAGAAGCAATAGCCAAAGACAACTATTATAATACTAAAAGGTCTATGAACCGTTTAGCGTTGCAAGGAAAGTTGGGTAAGTCTGGACGCTGGACCATGCAGAATGGCTACATGCTCTATCATAGAAAGAGAAATGTTTATGTAAAAGATCTTGTGTCGCTTAATGAGAGTTTATCTACAGGAATAGGCGACCAAGATACCAGTAGTTTTAAGGACGTATACCTAAGAGGTAGCTACAGCAACAACGTAAAGAAGCTGAACTATACTGTAGGTTATGATGTGAACTTACAATATGCTACCAGTGGTAAAATAGAAGATGGTAAACAAGATCTGCATGATTATGCATTGTATACAAACTTCTCTTATAGCTTATTGAAAGATAAGCTTACAGCACAAGCAGGTTTAAGAGGTGCCATCAATACAGTATATGACCCTCCTATCATTCCTAGCTTTAACCTATTGTACAAGCCTATTGAAAAGTTGCAGGTCCGTGCATCTTATGCTAAGGGTTTTAGAGCGCCGTCACTAAAAGAGCGCTATCATACTTTTATAGATGCTAACCACTTTATAATAGGGAGTGATTCACTAAAAGCGGAAAGCAGTCATCATATTCAGGCATCTGCTTCTTATCAGATATATGAGAACAAGTCAGACTACTTACAGTTCATAATAACTGGCTTTTATAATGATGTTACCAATGGTATCATGTTAGTGCCAATGGATCCAACAGATCCTAATAATATTAACCGTACCTATGGTAACCTAGCTAGAAGTAGAAATAGCATTGCGTCGTTCCAAACAGATGGACAGTTTAGCGATCTTCATTTCCAGCTAGGATATTCTTACAGCTATTTTCTTGCAGAGAAAGGTTTTTATGATGCATTCCCTGCTAGTGAGGTGACGGCTAATCTTAGGTATGCTATCCGTAAGTTTGATATGAACCTTAATGCCTTTTATAAGTATAATGGCCGTAGACCGATATTATCTACCGGTACAGATGGTAAGGCCTATTATAGTGGAGAACAGCAAGGTTATTCGTTATTGGATGTTTCTTTGGAAAAGAACTTTTGGGATAAAAGGATACAGCTTGTTGTAGGTATGAAGAATGTGCTTGATGTACAGCAGATCAATACTACTGTTAGTAATGGAGGTTCTTCATCGGGAGGTGGCCATGGTACTAGTGCGGGAGGTATCAACCTAGTGCCTAGAAGTATTTTTACTTCACTAAGAGTATCGCTTAATAAGTATTAAGAACAGACGAACCATATTTATGTAAGTAAAAAGAGCCTTCATTTGAAGGCTCTTTCTTTATGTATACTATAATATAGAATTATAAGTTGATCTTGTCGGTACGGCGCTCATGACGTCCGCCTTCAAAGTTGGTGCTTAGGAAGATGTCTACCATTTCCAAAGCAGTTTCAATAGAAACGAAACGCGCAGGGATGCATAGGATATTTGCATTGTTGTGCTGTCTTGCAAGTGAAGCAAGCTCTTCTGTCCAGCATAGTGCAGCACGTACATTAGCATGCTTATTAGCGCTCATGCATACACCATTACCACTACCACATATCAATATGCCTACAGCTGCTTTGCCGCTAGCCACCATTTCTGATACAGGGTGTGCATAGTCAGGATAGTCAGTGCTATCTGTGCTGTATGTTCCTTTATCTTCAATATTCCAGTCAACCTGTTCCAGTGCTTTAATGATGGTAGCCTTGTAGTCAAAACCTGCGTGATCGCCACCGATTACCAATGGTAGCTGCTGATCGAATACTGTTTGTTGCATATTACTTATTGATTAACGTTTCAGTTCTCTTTTTTGTCTTTGCTTGTATACTCGCGCACTAATAGTTATCGCTATCTCATACAAAAATATCAAAGGTATTGCTACCAACCATATTGTAAAGAAATCCGGCGGAGTAATAACCGCTGCAAGTATGAAGATAATAAGAATTGCATGTCTGCGTCGCTCCCTCATAATGCGTGGCGTAAGCAGACCCACACGAGATAAGAAGAATACGACCACCGGAAGCTCAAATACTATAGCAATGCCCAGTACCAGATCGCTCATGGTACCGTAGTAGTTAGACATCGTAATGATGTTCTTGAACATGGGGCTCAGCTGATAGTTTGCAAAGAAGTTGATAGTGAATGGTGCTACTACATAGTAGGCAAAGAACACCCCTATGAAAAATAGTATTGAAGTCCAGAATACAATACCACGTGCATACTTTAGCTCATTGGGCTTTAATGCCGGTTTGATGAACTTCCAAAACTCCCAGAATACATAAGGGAAGGCGATAACAAAGCCCAGCATGAATGATACAGAGAAACTCATCATGAACTGACCTGCCAGCTCTGTGTTCTGGAAATCTATTTTCAAGGATTCCATACATATAGCATCTATATGTACTAGCTCTCCCAGGCGACATAATGCTCTGTAAGAGATGAACTCATCTTTAGCAGGTGCCAAGATAATGTGATCGAAAACCCAATCTACATTAACGAATACAACAATAGCACCTATGAGTATGCTGATCAGTGCGCGGATAATATGCCAGCGTAGCTCTTCAATATGATCTACGAAGGCCATTTCCCCGGTAGGAGACTTCCCTTTTCTATTAGCTAAAAAATTGTCTAGTATACTCACATTAAGTGCTTACAGGTCGCAAATTTATGCAAATAATGACAGCTTAGTATATGTTGTGCCTATATGAGGTGTTAAAAAGGCTATCGCTTGTATACTTTGATAGAGCAAGTGTACTCTTCCAGCTTTTGTATCTGCCTTTCGCGGCTTAGCCTTACCAAGCGGTTGCTCTTCGGTAGGCTTATTTCCGTGTCTTTAGGCAAGTTGTTCAGCAACTTTAGCAGGGTTACAGAGCTAGTGGCGTAGGTGATACCCTCACTAGCCGTTTCTTTACCTGTGATGATACCTACAACATTACCACGACCGTCTAGAACCGGAGCACCACTTTGACCGGGGCTAGCGGTTATTTCTAAACGATACTGAGAGGAGTCCCCACTGTACCCATTGTTAGAACTGATATACCCTTCGTTGTACACGATCTCTTCCTGAGGGAAACCAAGAGAGAATACATGTGTTCCCAAGTTCTTCTTAGCAGGAGCAAAAACATAAGGCACGTTGCCATTACCAAAGCGGAAGTCTTTCTGTTCAACCTTTAGCAAAGCAAGGTCGGTAAGTACATCAAAACTCACGATATGTGCTTTGTAATACTTGCCGTCATTATGCTGTATGTATATAGAGTCAGCCCCTTCAGTAACGTGGTAGTTGGTCACCAAGTATCCGTCGTTGCTGATGGCAAACCCTGTACCTGAGTACTTAGCTTGCGCCTGTGGAGCGGTTGTTTTAGTGTCCTTAATAGTATTGATGATCTGGTTTTGAGAACGCTTGTACTTTTCAAGGTCTCTCTTTAGTAAGCTATATTGAGATGCTATCTTCTTATTGTTGTGCTGTATGGCCCAAAATGTAGATATTGAAGTAATTACCGCTATACCTGCTGCTATGGCTGCAGTACGCATGTAGTGGGTCTTAAGAGATATGGTCTTCCTTTTGGTAATAGCGCCTGCTGTTGGTTGCTTTTGTTGGTTACTCACCTCTTGCAGCACAGACTTGAATCGCTTTTGTTTGCCATTGCCATCTAAGGCACGCAGCATATTCACACATTCGTGGAATTCATTAGCGAATTGCTGGTCGTGAGACAAGCGTTCCTTTAGTGCTGTTTGTTCGCCAATGTCCAGTGTGCCATTAGCATATGCCTCTGCCAGGCTCCATATATTCTTATCTACAGGCATATTGTTGTGTCCGTTATTTTGCTTGTACGCTATAGAAAATCTTTCTAAGACGCGTCAGGCATTTATATTTTTGTGTTTTCGCATTATCCGGATTAGTGTAGCCAAAGTCTGCTGCTATCTCCTGCATACTCTTACCGTCGTTGTAGAACGATTTGAGTATAGAGCTGCAAGGCTCTCCCAACTGTTCCAGCGCACTATCCAGCTGTTCATAATGCAACTCGCGTTCGTGATGGGCATTGATATCTTCTTCGTAGTTGCTACTAAGACCTTCGCCATTGGCTATTTCTTCAGGTAGCGGGTTGAAGTCGTTCTTGGACTGTTGCAGCTTTTTGTACCAAAGGTTTTTGCTCACGGCAAAAAGGTAAGTACCAATTTTACAGGTCAGCCTGAAGTCCTCACATTGAGCTTTCTCAAAAAGCACGGTCATCGCCTCCTGATAGATATCATCTGCATCAACTTCATTACCACCATTCTTTATTATCCATTTGGTAACGGTGGGGTAATGGCTATTATATACCTCCTCTACTGCAAGCCTATTGCCTGCTGCAAGCCCTGCTAATAATTCCAACTCTGTATATAACGCTTGTTGCACTTATTAATGCTGATTTTTATAAAAAGTAACCCATATAAATTGTAATATCTTGTGTATACATTTTATATGATATATAAAGATAGCAAGTATAGCGGTTTGTATATAAACATTTGTTATTTTAAATATCAAA
>CAZPDA010000125.1:0-8749 GCA_964585115.1 uncultured Flavipsychrobacter sp. | reverse complement strand
TACTTATATATTACTTACTATAGTTACAGTACGGGGATTAGCAATACCAGTATTTAACTATGAGTTCTATGCAGTGATCTTTATCATATTAATATTGAATTTAGCGTCAAATAAACATTCTGTATTAAACCTAGAGGTCAAACCGCTTAACTATTTAGGCAAGATATCCTATGGATTGTACATGTATCATAATATCATACTAGTTGTGGTATTGAAGTTCATGCTGTATTATAGTGGTATTGCACTCAACTCAATTACAGGTAATATTATATACTATGGCCTTGCTATCTCTATCACAATAATAGTGGCAGGACTCTCCTACCGATTTATAGAACGTCCATTCATTAGAGCAAAAGTGCGCTACTCTGATGTAGTAAGTGGAGAGAATGCATTAGAAGGTGTTACTACTCATGAACCTAGTGCAACAAAAGACGTAGTTGCCAAGCAAATAGCTGTAAAAGACAGTAGCACAGTTAATTAGATATACATGCGATAAATAAGGCAGTATTACGTAACTTTGCGCCGCAAACGGGTTCTTTATAAGATTATGATCAGTCGCAGAAATATCAGAGTTAAGGTGATGCAAACGCTATATACAGTAGCATCATCAGAAATAGAAGAGGTAGAAGAGCAAAAGAAAACTGGCTCTGTAATACTAAATGACAAGCTTTCTCGTTCATTAGACCTGTTCATAGTATCTATCCTTTACACTTTAGATGTAGCACAATTTGCAGAGGTTGATGCCAGAAAGAGAAGTAGTAAATACTTACCTACAGAGGCCGACCTGAATGTAAATACCAAAATAGCTGGTAATGAATTCCTTTGGAAGATAAAGGAAAATCAAACTTTTTCAGAGAAGATAAAGGACTCTAAGCTTAGTCGATTTGTAGAAGAAGACTGGGTAAAAAGAGTATATCAAAGCCTTGTAAAGTCTGAAGCATATGATAGCTATATCAATATTCAGGATAGAGACCCTAAATCTGAAAAAGCTATCATCAAGCATATTTGGGAGAAAGAGATATTGGAGAATGAGGGGCTTATGGAGTATTTCTCTGATGAGCTTACAGGCTGGGAAGATGATAAAGAGATGACGCGTATGTTAATGGAGAACTTCTTCAAGAGCAGTCATAAGATAAACTTCCTGAACCTTATCTCTACAGAAAAAAGAGAATACGCACACAACTTGCTACATACAGTTCTTGATAAGGAAGAATATGTAATGGAGCTTATTCAGCCAAAGCTTATAAATTGGGATGCAGATCGAGTAGCACTGATAGACTTGCTGTTGTTAAGAATGGGTGTATGTGAGCTTCTATACTTCCCTACTATACCTACTAAGGTTACGATCAATGAGTATATTGAGATCGCTAAGCTATACAGTACGCCACAAAGCGGACAATTTGTGAACGGTGTATTGGATAATATATTGAAAGACCTTACTAAAGAGAATAAGATCAGAAAGCAAGATAGATCACGTAAATAAACAAGTAAACAACTTTAGATTCAAAACAAGTCATGAAGAAGTTAGTCATTGCATTATTTGTATTATCTGTAGCATCTTGTGGTAATAACGAACACAAGAATCAAGAACAACAAGACGACAAGAAGAAAGACATGTTGTCTACAGACCTAGTAAACAACCCTCATTCTGCTGAAGGTATGGATACTACTAGAGCAAATGAGTTGCCTACTATGGATTTTGCAGATACAACTCATAACTTTGGGAACTTAACAGATGGAGAAAAGGCAAATTATGATTTTGAGTTTACCAATAATGGTAAGTCTCCATTGATCATAACATCTGCCAATGGATCTTGTGGATGTACTGTACCTGACTACCCTCGTAAACCATTACAGCCAGGAGAAAGTGGAAAGATAAGTGTGCAGTTCGACTCTTATGGTAAAACGGGGCAGCATGTAGAGAAATCAGTGACCATCTCTACCAATACTAAGCGTGGCACACACATGCTATATATTAAAGCAGACGTTAAATAATTTATTCATAAATCAACAATTATAATGTTAGTAAATCTGGAGACAATTTTATTGCAAGCCCCGGGTGGAGACCCAACGTTCTCTTTCATCTTAATGGGTGGTATGATCGCAGTGATGTATTTCTTTATGATACGTCCTCAGGCAAAGCGCGCAAAAGAGCAGAAGAAATTTGCAGAGAGTATCAGCGTTGGTGAGCATATTGTTACTAGTGCAGGTATACACGGTACTATCAAGCGTACAAATGAAGATGGTACTTTGCAAATAGAAGTTAATCATGGTACATTCCTAACTGTAGACCGTTCTGCGGTATCTATGGAAATGACCAATAACTATCGTAAGAAATCAGGTGCTGTACCTGCTGCTGACGATAGCAAGAAGAAATAATAATGCTGAAAGTAGGCATTACAGGGGGTATAGGCTCCGGAAAATCTACGGTATGTCAGGTGTTCAAGACACTCGGCATACCTGTTTTTTTTGCTGATGCTGCTGCTAAGTATCTAATGGATACGGATGAGAAGCTTATCAGTAATATTAAAGCGATATTTGGAGATAGTATTTATAAGAATAACCATCTCGACCGTCCTGCTCTTTCTTCTATAGTCTTCAAACAGCCAGAGCTATTACAAAAGCTAAATGATATTGTGCACCCTGCTACAATAGCATATGGTAATAGATGGATGGCGTCTCAGAATACACCATATGCACTAAAAGAGGCAGCTATTTTCTTCGAGTCAGGCACATACAAAGATATGGATGTGATGATAGGCGTATATGCTCCGCAAGAGCTACGTATACGCAGAGCCATGAAGCGTGATGGTGCTACCAGAGAAAAAATAGAAGCACGTATAGCGCAGCAAATGAATGAGGATGAAAAAATGGCTAAATGTAACTATGTGATCTATAATGATGGTGAACATGCAGTCATTCCACAAGTAGAACAACTGCATGAACAATTATTATCTGTCTAAGTTATTACTGCCAAATATGTGGTTGAAATACGTTTCGTAAGTTTCTCTATTCTCTTTCTCAGTTTCGTTATTTATCACCTCAATAGCTGTGAGTTTTAAAAACTGTAACCTTCTTTCTAATTTGTCTTTTTCATCTCTACTTGCAGTTTTATTCATATGGTCTTTAGTGATATAAGCCAGACCAAACAGGTTCAGCCCGATAGCTGTACGGTAGTCCTTGATATTTTCTGTTGCTAGTATCTTTTTAAAAAGCTTCAAGCCGTCTACAAAAACGTCCTCATTATCAACGTTTTGCAGGTAATCAGTAAGGCTCCCTGCAAAGACTATCTTCTCTCCTCCTGTTAGATTATAGATATTGTCTTCGAATAATTTAAGGTCTTCACCTTTTGCTGCGGCACTTAACACTACCCATATAGCTGACTTTAACTGTCCACGAGGGTCAGTATTAAGCATTTTCTTTGCATAAGCATACCCGGTATCTTTATCCATTTTGTAAACAGATGCTAGAGCAGCTCCTCCTACAGTATATGATCTATCATCTATTTGAGACTTAAAGAAGTCATATTGGTCCTTTATATCCCAGTTTGCTAATGTTGCGATCGCAACTGCTCTGACGTTATTATCAGAGTCATTGTGAGCGAGGAAAATCACCTTATCCTTCCATCTATCCACCAAAGCAGATGAGCTTCTTTTACTCAAGTACATAAGCATTTGCTTTCTCATAAAAGCAAGGTTATCGCTTAATGCAAGTTTCGCTACAGCATTCTCTTTTCTTATGATATCGGGGTCACTGGTGTTTTTTAGGTTCTTCTTGCCAATAGGCAAAATATTCTGATATGCATAAAGCTTAGTTAGCAGGTCTTGACCATCTGCTGTCTCATACTGCTGTAGCCAAATTTCATCTGTTTTATCCTCTTTTATAGTGCCTACAAGCCAATGCTTTATGTCTGATATAACAAGAGGGCGTATCCCATTTCTATAACTATAAGTAAATGCCTCACGCTGCTTATTGATGTCCCAGTATACGGTATCAATATCAGTTCCATAAACCACTAATGAATAAAGTGGCAGACGATAGATACCAACCTGGTCGTCCTGAACTTGTTTTATCGTAACTGTCAACTGCTTGTCAGCATCATTGTAATCATGCTCAACTTCTAGTTCAGGATGCCCTCCCCTACTATACCATTGACTAAAGAACCAGTTCCAGTCTTGACCAGTCGCATATTCTACTGCCAAACGCCAGTTAGCAACTTCTGCTGGTGACAAAGCATTTCTAGTCAAATATCTATTCATAGCCGTGTAGAAAGCTGCATCCCCCATTAAGCCATGTAAATAATGCAATATAGCTCCACCTTTTTGGTATGATATCCTGTCAAAAAGATCTTCTTTATCGTTATAGTAATGTCTTAGTAATGCAGGGTCTCCGTCTTTAGTACTATTAAGATATAGTTGCAGGTCTTTATATGCTAGCTCTTGGGCATTAGCAGCTCCATATTTATGGTTTCGCCATAGTTGCTCACCATAATTTGCGAATGACTCATTCATGGTAATGTTAGACCAAGACTCTGCAGTAGTATAGTCTCCAAACCATTGGTGAAATAATTCGTGAGATACAACATCCTCATGATCTTCATCCATTAGCTCTCTATCGTTCTGGTTCATGAATTCCCCAAAAATACTAGCAGTTGTATTTTCCATAGCTCCTGACACAAAATCCCTTACCACAACTTGACTATATTTACTCCATGGGAAAGGAACACCTGTAATGTCTGAAAAGAAGGTCATCATTTCAGGTGTGTTTTTGAATATGCCTCTAGCAAAAGGTGCATACTCCGGCTCCATATAGTAGCTTACTTCTTTACCATTCCAAGTATCTTTTACAACTTCAAACTCACCTATTGCAAATGCTGCAACATATGGCTGTATGCTCATATCCATTTCCCACCAGTCTGTACGTAAATTGCCATTTTGCTTTTGCTCTACTAATAGGCCATTACTTAAGGTTGTCATATAGTTAGGTACAGTAAGTGATAGAGAAAACTTAAAACGCTCATTGGGCTTATCAATAGTTGGAAGCCAGTGAGAAGTAGCCTCAGTTTCTCCCTGTGTCCATATCTGAGTAGGTTTATTTGGGATATTTTGGTCTGCATTTACAAAGTACAATCCTCTATCGTCAGTAATAGCCTTACTACCACCTGTAGACCTAGCATATGGCATCGCAGTATATTTAACATATATCTCATAGCCCATTGCAGGGCCATCAAGCCATATTATTATCTGGTCATCTTTGTAATTATACTTAACGGTTTCGAAGATATTGGCATTCAGCAGCTTTACTTGCTCTATCTTCATGCTTTTAGCATCAAGAACTATACTGTCTACAAAGGGTAAGTATGGCATATATGGTTTTAGCTTTATCCAAGCTTCTCCATTGGCTGTACGCTCTTTCATATTGAAGCTTAGAGCTGCCTTGGTCTCTGTTATATCCCATATTCTAGGGGCAGATGCTCTGAATTCAGAGTTGCTACTACCTATATTCAGAGTTGGTAACAGAACGGTGTTTCTAGTGGTTCTTTTACTGCCGTTACAGGCATATAAGGTTATAGCAACAGTAAAAAACAGGATAATTATCTTGACTTGCTTAAAGATCTGCATTCACTTTGATTTTTATCGTGTAAAATAACAATTTGCAAATTATTGTACATCACCTAAAAGACAGTATATATTTGTGCTAAATATGCGTGAATTATTCATCAATAACCATCATTAATTGATTATTTTTGCGCTTCAACTTTAATAGACAATGCTGCAGATAACGGTAAACGAGAATAATACTTACGAAGTAGCTCACGAAGACGGGCAATGGACATTAGATGATAGATCAGTTGCTTTGGATGCACAAATGCAACCCAATGGATTGATAAGCGTGCTTTATAATAACAAAAGCTATACAGCTATAGTTGAAAGTATAGACAAGAAGACCAAAGAGTTAAAAGTAAGAGTTAATGGTACTCAGTATGCGGTAGGCATTAAAGAGCAACTAGACCAACTACTGGAAAGTATGGGTATGGACCTTAGTGCTTTGCAGAAAGTAGAACCTGTAAAAGCTCCTATGCCTGGTATGATATTGAAAATAATGGTAGAGCCGGGTCAAGAGATCAATAAAGGTGATGGGCTGCTAGTGCTAGAGGCTATGAAGATGGAGAATATACTGAAAGCTACTAGCGATGCTACAGTAAAAGCTGTAAATGTAGAAGAAAAGACAGCTGTAGATAAAGGCGCTATCTTAATTGAACTTGAATAATAATATGCGTTTATACAACCCAGTTAAGTATATATTCTTATTGCTGTGTTCCTTCCTTCTAAGTGTTGAGGTTTGGGCACAAGATTTCTCCTATGTATATATACAGGGTGATAAAGAGACTCCTTTCTATGTAAAGTTTGAAGGAGAGATGCTGCCACGTTATGGTAAGAATTACATCATAATACCAATGTTGGCACCTGGACCTATTAACCTTGAAATTCTATTTCAGCAGAATAAGTATCCTGCACAGAAGTATATCATTCAGGTACCTGAAAGTGGATTCCGAGCATTCTTACTGAAAAGTAATTCGGGCACTTTCTCTTTATATGATATCTATCAGAAGTACTATATACACCCGGGTAACAAAGCTATTGATGATAGGTCTCCCGATGATAGCCCTGATAAAGCCTTTGTAACTACGAATACGGCATTGTCTGGAACTAAGACCCAACAAAGTCCTACTACTAACAATAATAATACGGTACGAACCATTACTAGTACTGACGACAAATCACCAAAGTTCATTGCTGATATACAGATAAACTCAAATAATACAGCAAGTAACGACAGTAAAAACGTTGTTGCTCAAACATATAAGCCTACTACCACTCCAAGTTCTGATACTAAGCCTGTAGTGGTCAATACACAAACTAATAATGCTAGTAGCAATAATGACGGCATAATAAATAGTGACTGCCCTGACGCGATGACCAATGCTACTTTTGAAGATATATACAAAAGAGCGTTGGACAAGAGTGAGAAGCAGAGACTGAAGTATCTGCTGACAGAAATGGAAGAATGCTTTAATACAGACCAAGCAAGGTCTTTAGCACTGATATTGAGCAATGACCCTGAACGATATACATTCCTAAAAAGAGTGTATCCACGCATTACAGACCAGTCATCCTTTCCTCCATTGGAAAACTTATTATCTACTAACGAATGGAAAAGCTATTTTAGACTAATATTACCTGAGTAATGAACAATATGAGACAACTGAGCATAATTTTATTGGCTATAGTTACATTAACAGCATGTAATAATTCTGTAGAGGATGAAACGACAAAACTGCTTACCAAGAAGTGGAAGGCAACCTACTCTTCTGAGATAGATTCTAATGAGCACCTCATTAAGTTTCTAGATACTGTAGGTAACAGTACTACACCTGAGCAAAATGAGCAGATATACGGTGTTAGAGATCTGGATAGTTTTAAAATGATAAACCTTAGCATTATCCAAGACAGGCTTGCAATGCATAAGCATAGCCTTGATAATACGTGGTTACAGTTCTATAAGGATGGTATGGTAGTTCGCAACTTTAGTGGGCTAATAGATACTACCGTATGGTCTGTAGACACCAGTGGTAAGCTTACTTTTGGAGACCCCAACGCAGGTGGTGAAATATACGACATGGACATTGTACAACTAGAAGATTCTGTGTTGAAACTTAATATGGTTCAACAAAATGGAACTACTGTAAATATGGTGTTCACTCCGCAGGAAAAATAAGCTTGTTATGCTTATCTTTACGCGCACTTAATAAATTTAACTTAGATCACTTTTAATAGAAATATATAGCAATATGCGTACAATTGCATTTCGCGAGGCACTTAGAGAAGCTTTACAAGAAGAGATGAGAAGAGACCAACAGGTCTTTTTAATGGGTGAGGAAGTAGCTGAATATAATGGTGCTTATAAAGTAAGTCAGGGTATGCTTGACGAATTTGGTCCTAAACGTGTTATCGATACACCAATTGCAGAGCTAGGTTTTGCTTCTATAGCTGTAGGTGCTGCTACTAATGGTACACGTCCTGTAGTAGAGTTCATGACATGGAACTTTGCAGTATTGGCATTAGACCAAATATTGAACCACGCAGCGAAAATGCTTTCTATGAGCGCTGGTCAATTTGGTTGTCCTATCGTTTTCCGTGGACCTAACGCATCTGCCGGTCAGCTAGGTGCACAGCACTCTCAAGCCTTTGAAAGCTGGTATGCTAATATCCCGGGTATAAAGGTTATATCAGTTTCTAATCCATACGATGCTAAAGGGCTTCTTAAGTCTGCTATTCGTGATGAGAACCCTGTTGTTTTCATGGAAAGCGAGGTTATGTATGGCGACCAAGGAGAAGTGCCTGAAGAAGAATACTTGATACCAATTGGTAAGGCTGATATCAAGCGTGCAGGTAAAGATGTTACTATAGTGTCTTATAACAAGATGATGAAAGTAGCACTTGGTGCGGCTGAAGAACTTGCTAAAGATGGTATAGAAGCTGAAGTAATCGACCTGCGTACTATTCGTCCACTTGATTGGGAAACAATAGTTGAGTCAGTAAAGAAAACAAATAGATTAGTTATTGTTGAAGAACAATGGCCATTCAGCAGTATATCTTCAGAAATATCGTATCGTATACAGAAAGAAGCATTTGATTATTTAGATGCTCCTGTACGTCGTATCACATCTGCAGATACTAATATGCAC
>CAZPDA010000124.1:0-8790 GCA_964585115.1 uncultured Flavipsychrobacter sp. | reverse complement strand
ACATTGTTGAGTTTATTTTTTGAAAATATTATACTTTAAAATACAATATATGGCTCTGAAACCATCTCTCCAGCCTATTTTCTTACCTTCTTCATAGGTGCGCCCATAATAAGAGATACCTACCTCATAGATACGAACCTTTGGTATGCGCGATACTTTGGCTGTGACTTCTGGCTCAAACCCAAAGCGCTTTTCTTTTAGATCGAGGCTTTGTATAGTGTCTCTGCGGAAGAGTTTATAACAGGTCTCCATATCCGTCAGGTTCAGGTTGGTGAACATGTTGGACAAGAAGGTAAGCATACCATTGCCCAGTGAGTGCCAAAAGAATAGGATACGGTGAGGGTTACCACCCATAAAGCGAGAACCATATACTACATCAGCAAAGCCATTCTCCATTGGCTTTAGCAATATGTTATACTCTTCAGGGTCATACTCCAGGTCAGCATCTTGTATGATGACATAATCTCCTGTAGCCTTATTGATACCTGTGTGTAGAGCCGCACCTTTACCTTGGTTCACCTCATGTTTGTAGTAAGAGATAGGTAGGTCGGGGTTTGCATCTTTGTATCTAAGAATGGCTTCTTCCGTATCGTCTTTAGAGCAGTCGTTTACAATAATGACCTCGCGCTGAATGTCATTCATCAGTCTTACTGCTTTAACCTTATCTAAGATCAGGTGGATAGTAGGACCTTCGTTATAAGCCGGAATAACTATGGATAATGTTTTACTCATTGTAACTATATGCAATAAAGGGCGCAAAATACAATGATTTCGACAACTATTCATTTATTATCCCCATTCAATGCAGTAGTAGTGATATTACAATACCCTTATAATAACTTTGTATCATTAGGATAATATTGGTATCGTATATTTAAAGCACTTTGTTATGCAAGCGTATCTAGACCTTTTACAGCATATATTAGACAACGGAACAGAGAAGAGCGACCGTACAGGAACGGGTACTGTAAGCTGTTTTGGCTACCAGATGCGCTTTGATCTACAAGAGGGTTTCCCGATGGTGACTACCAAGAAGCTACACCTTCGTTCTATTATACATGAGCTACTGTGGTTTTTGCAAGGGGATACTAATATCAAATACTTGAAAGATAATGGTGTAAGCATTTGGGATGAATGGGCTAATGAGAACGGAGACCTAGGACCTGTATACGGACACCAGTGGCGTAGCTGGACGGGTGCTGATGGCGAGGTGTATGATCAGATAAAAGATGCACTACATCTTATAAAGACCAACCCCGACAGTAGACGTATTATAGTGAATGCATGGAATGTGGCAGATCTTCCTAAGATGGCATTAAGCCCTTGTCATGCGCTATTTCAGTTTTACGTGGCAGATGGAAAACTAAGCTGCCAGCTATATCAGCGTAGTGCAGATGTATTCTTAGGAGTACCATTCAATATCGCATCTTATGCACTACTGACCATGATGATGGCACAGGTATGCGGACTGGAGTACGGAGAGTTTGTACACACATTTGGAGATGTGCATTTATATAGCAATCATATAGAGCAGGCTAAATTACAGCTTAGCCGCGAACCATATCCACTACCTACCATGAAGCTGAACCCAGAGGTGAAAGACCTATTCGGGTTTAAATTTGAAGACTTTACATTAGAAAATTATCAAAGCCACCCGCATATAAAAGCGCCCGTGGCTATATAAAACAAATATGATATTATCAGCTATTGTAGCTATTGCAGACAATTTCGCAATTGGTAAGGGAAACGACTTGCCATGGCATTTGCCTGAAGATCTTAAATTCTTCAAGCGCACTACTTTGGGCAAGCCTGTGTTGATGGGTAGAAAAACTTATGAATCGCTGGGTAGACCGCTAAAAGGAAGGCTGAATATTGTATTATCTTCACAAAAGGAGTTGGAGCTGCCGGAAGGAGTATTACTTTGCCATGATTTGGGTGATGCGCTGGCGCAGCTAAGAAAAGAAGCTACCGAAGAAGCATTTGTAATAGGTGGTGGTAATGTTTACAAACAATCTATGGAGGTGTTAGATAGATTGTATGTGACCAGAGTGCATACAACTATTGATGATGCAGAGGCATTTTTCCCAAATTTTGATGAAGAGAATTGGGATCTGGCATGGGAAGAAGCACATAATGCTGATGAAAAGCATAAGTACAATTATACTTTTCAACAGTGGGATAGAAAAAAGAACGCAGAATAGAATATCTATATGTACAGCATACTGGCATATTTCAGGTACAGAAAGTTGGCTAAGGCTAGGCACGGGGTGCACTCACCCTTTGTGTATCGCTTTATAGAGAAGGTGTTGCGCGACCGCAGTCCTAAATCTCTGTTGGATAAGCTAGTAGAGTTCTTTGACGAGGATAATGTGTTGATACTAGAAGAGAAGTACCCCGGTAGGTGGATAGATGCATATGGTACATTGCTAAGGAAGATGCGATCTAGTACCGTTATCATAGTGCCGAAGATACATAAGTCTAAATATCACACTGAAGGGTGGGACAAGCTAAGAAATCGCTCTGAGGTGAAAATGAGTATTGACCTGTATAAGTACGGCTTACTACTATACAGGGATGAGTTCAAAGAGAAGAAACACTTTGTGTTGAAGTACCCGTATTAAAGCTATTTGTACTCTACTGTAGACTTACTATCTCTATAGAACTTGATCAATAAGGCTATGGCTCCTACATAGCCAAATAGTGCTAGTATGTTATACTCAAATAGTATTGATATTACCGCATTGACTAGTATAACCAATAATACGCCCCAAAAACCGATCTTGAATTTTTTATACAAAAGAGTAGCAGAAATAAGTCCTATGGTTTGTTTGGCTATAAATGCTATATCCCACCACTCCGGATATTCAAAGCAATATGTACATGGATATTTTTGACTAGAGATATAAACAACAAGTGTGAAAACAATATTTGCAACAAACAGTGCTATTAATATGTTCAGTGCATTAAATGTCGCACGTTTAGGTTGTTCAGTCATAATAAAGTGAAGATAGTAAACTCAGTAATAGCTCTATTAAAAAAGCCCCGAATTTCGGGGCTTTTACTGAGTGGCTTATCCGCCAAAGTTCTTCATCATATCGCCTAGTTGGTCATCGCCACCGTTCTCATTGTTCAGGAAGCTGTCTACCATACCGTGCATCATAGGTGGTAGTTTAGACTGGATGAATTCTTTTATGGTCTCTATAGACTTCACTGCTTGCTCGTCAGTAAGTCCTGCCTTTTCTTTTAGTTCGTTGATAAGATCTTGCATGTGTTGTGTTTTATTATGCTGCTTTTAAATAATCTAGTTTTGAATGCTCCAGCATTTGCTTAGCATATGCTAGTGATAATACGAACTTACCACCATTCTCTTTCTCCGACGGTAGGTCGAACATAGCATCTGTAAGTATCATCTCGCAGATGGCTCTTAGTCCACGTCCGCCCAGCTTATACTCTATAGCTTTGCTCACCATATAGTCAAGTGCTGCTTCTTCTACTTCTAGCTCAATGTTCTCATATTCAAACAACTTCTTGTATTGCTTAATAAGGGCGTTCTTAGGCTCAGTAAGTATACGCTTCAATGCACCTTCATCCAATGGATTCAGGTATGTAACGATAGGCAAACGACCTAGCAATTCAGGTATCAAGCCAAAAGCTCTAAGATCTTGAGCATTTACATATTGCAGTAGATTGCTTCTATCCAGTTCTTTTGATGATTTGATGGCATTGTAGCCGATAGATGCAGACTGTACTCTGCGTGCTATCATCTTATCAATACCTTCAAACGCGCCACCGCATATGAAAAGAATATTCTTAGTATTCACTTTTACCATCTTTTGTTCAGGGTGCTTACGACCGCCCTGTGGTGGCACCAATACTTCAGAACCTTCTAGTAGCTTCAATAATGCTTGCTGCACACCCTCACCACTTACATCTCTTGTAATAGATGGGTTGTCGCTTTTACGACCCACCTTATCTATCTCATCAATATAAACGATGCCATGCTCGGCAGCGTCTACGTCATAGTTGCAATTTTGCAATAAGCGGGAAAGGATGCTCTCCACATCTTCACCCACATAGCCGGCCTCTGTAAATACCGTAGCATCTACTATAGCAAATGGCACCTGCAATAGCTTGGCAATAGACTTAGCTATAAGTGTTTTACCCGTACCTGTTTCGCCTACCATTACAACGTTAGATTTCTCAATCTCTACACCATCCTCATCTTCAGGCTGTAGTACTCTTTTGTAGTGGTTGTATAGCGCTACAGACAATACTTTTTTAGCATCATCTTGCCCTATCACATATTGGTCTAAGAACGCTTTTACCTCTCTAGGCTTGTGGTTCTTATGCTTTTTAAGGTCGCTTTTATCTTTCTTTTTCTTCTGCTTGTCCTCACTCATGGTCTCATTCAGCAGATGGTGTGCATTCTCAATACACTGATCGCAGATATTACCTTTGATACCTGTAAAAAGAATGTTCACTTCAGCCTCTGTTCTGTCGCAGAAAGAGCAAGTACGCTCGCTTTGTTTCGCCATATTAATTTTAAATGTAACTACAAATGTACGAAGAATGAGAGTAATACCTTTGCTTTCACCAAAGAGTTAGCGGATATTCCTCTGAACTGGTATTTAGGTTATCTTGCGTTTTCTATGCTTCCATTCGGTAACAATAATGGTGAACAAGGAGCTGCTTTTGCAGATGTGATACTCCCGCTTAACTTAGCGCAAGTACTTACCTATGGTATACCCATAGATATGCAGGGCGATGTGGTGAGGGGCATGCGTGTTGAAGTGCCGCTTGGTAGGAACAAACTATACTCAGGTATAGTGCACCAAGTACATGATAAAAAGCCTGAAGGGTATGAGGTGAAGGCTATAAGAAGCATAATAGATGAGGAGCCTATTGTTAATGAGCATCAATTAAAGTTTTGGGACTGGATAGCCTCTTACTACATGGCCGCCCCCGGCGAGGTAATGCAAGCAGCACTACCTGCACACCTGAAGCTGATGAATGAGACCCGTATCATGTGGTCGCCCGAGCATGATGATGTGATATACGAATGGAGTGAGCAAGCCGCTGCTGCAGTGGAAGAACTGGAATTGAAAACGGAGCTGACCATGAGTGAGCTACGAGCAGTTACGGGTCCGAGGTATTTTACAAAAGTATTGACCGAGCTACTGGAGCATGAAGTAGTAATAGTGAGAGATGAGCTAGAGGAAGTATATAAGGCTAAGAAAGAGAAGGTAGTTACGCTCAACGAAAAGTATCAGTCAGAGCATGCATTGCATGAGCTCTTTGACCAGTTACAGCGCGCACCCAGACAGTTAGAATTATTGATGGCATATACTGAGCTATCTGTGAAGTATGGTACTGTAAAGCAAGCAGCCTTGCTAGACCGTACGGGAGCATCTGCAGCACAGATAAAGGCTCTGGCAGAGAAGGGAATATTTGAAGTAACAGAAGTAGCAGTAGACAGGCTAGGTGTACAGAAAACTCAAAAACCACAAGAAGTAAACTATACCGAAGCTCAGGAAAAGGCTTACGAGCAAATAGGAGAACAGTTTAATAAGCATCAAGTAGTATTGCTGGAGGGTGTGACAGGCAGTGGTAAGACATTACTCTATATCAATAAGATAAAAGAGTGTATAGCACAGGGTAAGCAAGCGATATTCTTATTGCCAGAAATAGGGTTGACCACACAGCTGGTGAGTAGGTTATATGCTTACTTTGGCGAAGAGCTTGGTGTGTACCATTCACGCTTTAGCAATAATGAGCGCGTAGAGATATGGGAGAAGGTAAGAAAGGGAGACTATAAAGTAGTAGCCGGTCCGCGCTCTGCATTGTGGTTGCCCTACGATGATATAGGCTTGATAATAGTAGACGAAGAACACGATACCTCTTACAAACAGAAAGACCCTGCACCGAGGTTTCATGCCAGAGATGCAGCGATATACTTGGCTGCATTGCATAAAGCGAAAGTACTGCTGGGTACGGCTACCCCATCAACCGAAAGTATGCACAACGTGCAAGGTGATAAATATGGCTATGTAGCCCTGAAGGAGCGCTATAGAGGAGTGCGTATGCCTGTGATAGAGGTGATAGATGCTAAGTCGCAACAGGCATATCGCAAGCAGGGCATTCATATGGTAACGCCTGAATTGTTCAGCAGTATAGAGGCGACATTGAAAGCAGGTAAACAAGTCATACTCTTTCAGAATAGAAGAGGGTATGCACCTTTTCAGCTCTGTACTATTTGCGGGTGGATACCACAGTGTAAGAACTGTGCGGTATCACTTACTTACCATAAGAGTACGGATAAACTCCATTGTCATTATTGTGGGTTACGCTATGGCGTAGTACAGGCGTGTCCGTCTTGTGGTGGTAACCGTATGCAGAGCAAAAGCTACGGAACTGAAAAGCTGGAAGAAGAAATAAGGCAGTTGTTCCCCAAGTCGCGTATAGCGAGGATGGATGTAGACTCTATGCGTGGCAAGGAAAGCTATCCAAGGCTTATTGAAGAAATGAGCAAGCATAAGATAGATATATTGCTAGGCACACAGATGGTAGTGAAGGGGCTAGACTTTTCTAATGTAGCTCTGGTAGGTATCATTAGTGCGGATAGCTTGCTTAGTTTCCCTGACTTTAGGGTAAACGAAAGAGCCTTTCATCTAATGGAGCAGGTAAGTGGCAGGGCTGGCAGAGTAGATGGAGCAGGTAAAGTACTGATACAAGCATATAATACGAAGCACCCTATACTATCTTATGTAAAGGAACATGATGTTCATGGACAGTTCAGGCAAGAGATAGCGTATCGCAAGCAGTTTTTCTATCCACCATTTACAAGGTTGATAAAAATAACATTTAAGCATAGGGATGAACAAAGTGCGATAAACGGTGCTATGGATATGGCTGATATACTGAGAGAGAATGAATATATAGGCGTTCAGGGGCCTGTACCGGCAATGATACCTCGCATTCGCAATCAGTATATACAAGAGATATGGATAAAGTGCCCGAGAGATACTAAGATACTTGCAGACGTAAAGAAAGATATACTCAGGCTAAAGCAAGATATTACTGCACAGCGAGGGCTTTCCTCATTAATAATAATATTTGATGTAGATCCTATGTAATAAAAAAGCTGCCCGATAGAGCAGCCTTTTTTATTATGTAATTCGATCAGTAGTTTTTTCCTAAGGAACAAAACGTTCTGTAAAATCTTCAAGTTCAAGTTCATTCACGGGTTCATCAAAAGCTTCTGTAGCAGCCCCTTTCTCTAGGTTGAAACCGTTGATACCTATGATCTGGATATCGTATTGTACTGTATTGTTCTCGTCACCATAAGCTACTTGAGCATCCGCAATATCAATACCTGATTCAGATTCTGTTACCCATCCATTTAATCCACGAACTCTACGTAGGTAAGAAGCTGTTCTGGCTTCAGAAGAGTGAATATTAATAGCTGCTTGCATTGCAGGCTTATCAGATGATAGTTGATAAATTTGCCCTTTGTAAGCACGTACAGAAAAGTCTGCTAATGTTTGCATTAGCTTCAAGAAGGTCTCTTGACTAGTAAGAGAATCATAGAAGCCGCCATTGTTGGTTCCTCTGCCGCCAGTAGTGTCAAAGCTTGTCGGCTTTGGCTCAGGTACACCATCCAATTCTGTAACTATTTGAGAAAGGTAAGTAACATGTGCTGCTTGATCTTCAGAAATACGTGTAAATTCTTCAACACGACCTTCAGGAACAACACCTGGAGTACTTATTGCAATACTGTAAAACTCAGCCTTAATGTGCTCTAGCTTTATTAGTCTGTTAAGTATATCAACTATAGTAGCTTTAGACTGTGCTTTTGCAGTATTAAATAAGGCGCTACCAAGTACTGGTATAGATACCATAGCTACTTTTGCACCTAGTTTTTTTAGTATGTTTCTTCTGGGGCTCTTTGCGTCAAGTGCCTCAGGACTTACATCTTGTAGTTCGTCTAATACTTTATTTAGGTTCATAACGTTCGTAGATTAAGATGGTAAGTTTTTGCCTGATATCTTAGTTTGTAAGTATCTGTTGGCGATATTGATGGCATTATTTGGCGGAATAGTAGCGTCTAGACCGTTAATATCTGTAGTGCTATCAAAAGTGCCTACTTGTATCATATCACTGATAGCTGAAGCTTGTCTGGCTTCTACTGAGCACATCTTCAGTATCATTGTAATATTATCAGAGTTGAACAGCCTTACTGCTATACCATTCATACCCGCCACTACCATATTCTCAATAATCATTGCATTTTCCAACACACTATTTCTATCACTGAATTTCACATTAGTGAATTCAGGAACTAGTTCTATTCTTTGCTCTTGAAGTCGGTTTCTTAAGAATTCACGCTGAGCATATTCTTGGTTACGTATATATACCATCATATCACGCTCAACTTGTTTCATACCAACATACTCACTAGCTACTACTTTTTCATAAAAAGCTGCTTCTATTTGCTGCATAGCAAAGGCAAGGTTCATCAAGCCTCTGTCATTAGAGCCAATATCTGTAGTGCCGTCTGTTGGGGCAGAAGGTCCTTCATCGTCTTTGTTACAAGCTGCGATCAGTGCGCTGGCACCGGCAATACCACCGGCAAATGTCAAAAACTTTCTTCTGGAAAAATCCTGTTTCTTTTCCTGAACGTCTGACACGGCATTTGCCTTTTGTGCATCTTTCATAAATAGATTTTTATAAAATACTTTTTTCACTAAGGTTTTTTGGTAAACGGTACTATTGCTCCAAATAGTGTTGAAA
>CAZPDA010000123.1:0-8822 GCA_964585115.1 uncultured Flavipsychrobacter sp. | reverse complement strand
TTAGTACCATACTTACTACCGCGTATGTAGCAATACAAACAGTTGAACGAGCAACTACTGTATAGGTTCACCGTATAGTCGTCCAGAAACCACGGGTCTTGCCGCTTGGTCTTGTTCAGTATGCTTTTAACCTCTATTTCCCTTGGCATACTTGTTACGGTTTAGTCCTATCTCTACCTTCTTGCGAAACCAGTTGGCTACCTGCTCGGTGTTGTTGATCTCTGCTTGGTATCGGTCTATAATATCGGGGTGAAATTTAGCTGTGGTCTTTGCTGCCCAGCCTACGCCTTGCCTTATCTCTTTGTCCTTAGTATTTGCCATGGTCAGTAGTATGCGGAACATAGTGTCTGCATCCTTTGCACTCAATCCTTTCTTTAGCGCATAGTGTGTACCTGCCCCCAGCGAACGTATCACCCAATTGGTATCGTGCGTAGATAGCTTTTTGATGATGGGGATGGTCTTGGCAGGATAATGTAGTAGCGCATAGCCATAAGTACGCTCACCAATGATGTCGCATACATACCACACATCAGCCATAGCGATATAGTAAGTAGCACGCTCCAACGACTCCTGAAAATGGTTGGTAAGCCTGTGTTGCAATAGGATACCTATGAGTACATTGCCCCCGATGGTCTTTAGCTTTTCTACCGCAGTGCAGAAGGGTATATGCTCTTCCTTGGGTAGTGCCTCGTAGAGCAGAGTAGCGGCATACTCCAGCAGCGGGAACTTTATCTTATTCCTCAACAGTCTGCTATGTACCGCATCTACACCAGCCTGTAGTCCACTTGTATGGTAGGCATTGATGCAAGCCTCTGTTTCCGCCTTTACCTCGGGCTTTCGTGTTATTGTTCTCATATACCTATTGTAAAAGTACAGTATGGTAATGACAACAGTATGTCAGTAGGGGGTATTGCAAGTTTACCCAGTACTTCTAGGAGGTACGAGGCGGAGAACTGCGAAGCAATCATTGAGTCCTTAAAGAAATCAAATATGCCCGAAATAAATCTCCATAATGTTTACTTTGTATGCCTCCCTAATAGTTTTCTCCTTTCTTTGCTTGTCCAAAGAAACAAAGACAACAATGCTCAAAGACGCCGTGAGCATTGTGGCTGCCTTGATGATACTTAGTGCTACTGTACTGCCCAGCTGATTTTCTATATCGTTTTACTTTTTTGTGTCACGTGTGTCACGTGTGTCGCTGTGTCATGTGTCATAACGGTGTTTTGTGTTTTTATAGCTCCTCAATCACACCAGTTGGATAGGGTAGGTAAACCCATCTAATACTGCCTGTTGCAATATGCCATAACTATATTAGCTTTGCGGCTCACCATTTATATTACTAATACATCCATACTATGAGGTTCTTATCATTCGTTGCCTTATCTCTATTGTTATTCTTATCTGCTTGTAGATTCAGTGTGCATAACATAGGTATTGAAAAAGGAGATGACATCCCTAAGAAAGATAGAGAAGCGGTAGCCGAAATAGGTAAAAAAGTGTACAATGCGGTTTTGGCTAAAGACCTGTCGTCTATCATACCGATAGCTTACGGCGAAATGAAACAAAATATTATAAATAGTGCAGCAACGTTTGGTGAAACTTTACCATTATCTGCAGCTACTACTACTTATGATGTTGTTGGAGAATACCGTGCACTCAATATGGCTGCCAATACCGTGTATAACAATCAACTAACAGCCACTTTGCATAACTATGAATACAAGTTAACCTTTCCTACTGTTGGTGAGTACGGATATCTGTATCTGATGGAGCTTAAAGACAAGGCGTTTAATAATAATTCTATGCTACTGTCTGTAATACTAACCAAGCAAAGTGGAGACTGGCTAATATCTTGGATGTCTATAAGTCCGCTAGGTGTTGATGGAAAGATAGCTCCTCAGCTATTTGATGTAGCCAAAGAGCGATATAAAGACAGTGCTTTTGTAGAGGCATATTTGTATGCAGATATGGGTAAACAGTTGCTACAACCTATAGGTAGTACTTTTGAGTATGCATATGTAAAGAACTTTAGGACCATCTTTTCTGATGCTACTGAAGCTCTTAAAAAGAAAAATAGTCCACCATTCTCTATAGATGGTGTAAGTACCAAACCTATTCTTCAAAGCCTTAACGCAGGACCAAATCGTCAAGGTATGTTGTGTTCTATTGTTAAGTACAAATCATCGCTAACAGATAGTATAGCTATAGAGCGAGAGAATCTGAAAGTAAACCGTGAGATAACTAAGCTCTTCCCGGGTATTGACAACTTTTCTGACTCGGTGATATATGTAACGCTTGATAAGGCAGGTAAAGAATATCGTCTGCGTCGTTCGGTAAAGTAAAAAAACAAACACACGTTGTTACACAGGACACAGTGACACAGACGACACACGGAGATAGCTACCGTCACACATTTTTTATTCTACTTTTTCAGTTTTGCTATTAGGTAATAACCGTACATTTTTTCAGTCACTACACCGACACGCTGTCAATATGGCGTAAGAGGGGCTACTGGAACACCGATTGATAAGATTATCTACGTAAAGGTTTTAAAACAATTAATACGATAGATATGCAAGAAAAAGGTACCATCTCCATACATACGGAGAATATTTTCCCCATCATTAAGAAGTTCCTTTATTCGGATAACGAGATATTTCTACGCGAGCTGGTAGCCAACGCTACCGATGCGATACAGAAGCTGAGAAGACTATCCTCTCTTGGCGAATATAACAAAGAGCTACCTGCACCAATGGTGGAGGTGAAGCTGGACGAAGCCAACAAGACCATCACTATATCGGACAACGGTATCGGTATGACGGCTGAGGAAATAAAGAAATACATCAACCAAATAGCTTTCTCCGGTGCTACGGAGTTTGTAGAGAAGTTCAAAGAGGCTAAAGATGCCAATGAGATCATCGGTAAGTTCGGTCTTGGGTTCTACTCGGCATTCATGGTGGCGGGTAAGGTAGAGGTCAACTCACTATCTTACAAAGACGACTCTGAGTCTGCTCGCTGGATATGCGACGGCTCTACAGAGTTTGAAATAACTGCGGGAGACCGTACTACGGTTGGTACCGACATCATCCTACACATCAACGAAGACTCTAAAGAGTTTTTAGACGAAATGAAGCTACAGCAGATATTGGATAAGCATTGCCGCTTTTTGCCGATACCTGTGAAGTTTGGTACTAAAACTGAGAACATACCGGACGGTGAAGACGAAGAAGGTAAGCCTAAGTATAAGGAAGTAGAGGTGGATAACATCATCAACAACACTACTCCTATATGGACAAAATCGCCTACAGAGCTGAGTGATGAAGACTATCTAAGCTTTTACCGAGAGCTATACCCAATGACGGAAGACCCACTGTTCTGGATACACCTGAACGTAGATTATCCGTTCAACCTAACGGGTGTGCTTTACTTCCCTAAGTTGAAGAAAGACTTCAATCTGCTACAGCAAAACAAGATAAAGCTATTCTCTCGTCAAGTGTTCATTACCGATGAGGTGAAGGAAATAGTTCCTGAGTTCCTAATGCTACTACATGGTGTTATCGACTCTCCTGATATTCCGCTGAACGTATCGCGTAGCTTCCTTCAGGCAGATGGAAATGTGAAGAAGATAAACAGCTACATCACTAAGAAGGTGGCGGATAAACTGGCAGAACTGTTCAAGAGCGACCGCGAGGGCTATCAGAACAAATGGGGTGATATAGGCTTATTCGTGAAGTATGGTATGGTGACCGATGAGAAGTTTTACGAGAAGGCACATAAGTTTGCCCTGCTGGAGAATACCAACAACGAGTACTTTACCCTAGAGGAATATAAGACCAAGGTAGAGCCACTACAGAAGGATAAGGACGAACAACTGGTATATCTATATGCTACCGAGCCCGATAAGCAGAACTTCCACATACAGGCGGCTACTAAAAAGGGTTACGATGTATTGCTGATGAACTCTCCGATAGATACCCACTTTGTAGGGTTTATGGAGCAGAAGCTGGAGAAGACAGCACTAAAACGTGTAGACTCAGACATTATAGACAACCTGATAAAGAAAGAAGATGCCGTAGCTCACGCCCTTACTGAGGATGAGACCAAGCAAGTGACCGAGATATTCAACAAAGCTATAGGTAAGGAGAATATGACCGTAGCGGTAGAGAGCATCAGCTCTGACCAACTACCCGTAACGGTGACTATGGACGAGATGACCCGTCGCATGCGCGAGATGGCACAGATGAACCCGAACATGGCTATGTTTGGTGCTATGCCTGAGAGCTACAAGGTAGGGGTGAATGGTAATCACGAATTGGTGAGCCGTATACTAAAAGCAGAGAGCGAGGACGATAGGGTACGCATAGCGCGTCATGCATACGACCTTGCATTGCTATCTCAAGACATGCTGAAAGGTGAGGAACTGACCAACTTCCTGAACCGTAGCGTGACGATGATGTAAAGAAAAGATATAGTTTTAGGTGATATAAAAATGGGGCGCACTTCTGTAATGGGAGTGCGTTTTTTTGGTATTGACCGAGTGAATTCTTAGTACTATTTTAGTATGCAAATAAACCCAATGTACGATGTTGAAACCTGTATACCTACTTACAACATTAGCGATGCTGTGCACAATGACCGTACAAGCACAAAAGCTAAAACAGAAACATCTCGATCAGCTTGCTACTAATAACATAAGCCTCATAGATAGCAATATCTTATACAATAATGTATTGAAGAATGATGGCAAGGTGACAGTAGTACTCATCTTTACTAACCACTGCGTAGGCACACCTCATGCTTTTAAGAACATAGAGACCATAAGAAATGATTTTGGCGATAAGGTAGCTTTTGTTCTATGCTCCAGTTCGTCAAGAAAGCGTATTGATGACCTTGTAGCAGTAGCTAAGGCAAACAACAACAAAGAGAAACTTTACTTCATAGATCCTAATAAGTACAAGGAGTATGGGATGGACGATCGTAAGAAAGGTTTCCAATTCAGGAACGATGTGTGCAAGCCTTGCGAAGAAGATGTTATCGGTACACCATATTACATTATCTATAGCCCCGACAATGAGGTGCTATTCTACGGATACAACTCAAGAAAGGACTTCCATAAGTTACTGACGGAGTATTTTCAGCAGAATGGCTAGGGGGAATCTGTAGTTTGTTACATGTTACACTGTTACACGTCTATGTTTTGAAAACGTGTTTTTCTATGCCTGAACACTATTATCATCAATGGGTCCCATCTTAATGTTTACTAACTGCTCATAGCGATGAACCATCTCTTGCAAGCTAGCGGTAGGTACCAGCACTGTAGATGTAAAGATGGTAATAGGTACATTCATTACTGTTTTACTGCCTATCCTTATAGTGCTTAGGTCAAGGTCTGTTCTGCGATGTATTATCTGATAATAGAGTGGTTGATAACTCTTGATATGCCATTTGGTAGTAAATATACCATAGCTCCTACGGTAGTTGAGTCCTTCGGCACTCAGTATTACTTCTTCTACACCATATAGATTCCAGAATACATACTTGCCAAATGTTAAAGAGAGTGCTATCGGAGCAAAAACAAACATCCCAATTATCTGAGCGCCACTCATCTTATCGTTTACAGAATAAGCTACTACTGATATGTATAATAGAAGGATAATTATACCGATAGTGGCTATCATAATCTTTGCATATCGCTTAGGGTTTACGGTACTAATGAAGTGAACACTATTGTCGTCACTCTGTACCTCGGCGGTATTATTCATATCCCTAAATTATGATTTATGTCTGTTGCTTGCAATATTTTTCAGGCTAAAAAAGTGCTTTTCAGAATAAGGGGGTGTAACAGTGTAACATGTAACAAGATTTAGCTTGATAGATATTCGTCATTTCCAGTTTACCCCGAGCCTTCGGGGAACGCAGAGAGCAATCTCCCTAATGGTTAATTGGTGGTGTTGTATTACGTCTTCTTTCTTTGCTTGTCCAACCCCTCTATCTCCCCATAAGGGGAGGATGTGCTTTTGTAAATGTATTGTAGTAAGTCCATTCCATGTGGAAGCCTGTCCCGACCCTTCGGGAGGATAGGGAGGTAGTTTGTTACATGTTACACTGTTACACGTCTATGTTTTGAAAAAGTCTTTTACTCACCTATATATAGCATAGTAGCCACTATTCCAGTTCTATCTTTTGGCGTCTGCCCATAGCGAAGCGTTGCTTTAGGTCTATGGTACTGGTGTTTGCATTGTTCAGCTTGTTCACCACCACTAGTTGCATATCGCTGATGTTGATAAAGGTAGAGTAGAGTGTACCGCCTTTTCTGCCTTGCTCTATCATACGTGCCTCCTGTGCCGCACCACCTAAGAAGTTCGCCGCTTGCAAGAAGGTTACTGAATCTCCCTTTTGCTCTGCATATTGTATACGCTCTTCTATAGAGTTGTACCTGTGACAGGGGTAGTTGCCTTGCGTAGTATCGGTAAGCATGTAGTTGGTCATGATGAGCTTGTTGTCTTCTATAGGTACTATCCTCAACTTGTCTCCATGCCATTCCAGCACCGCTGCATTGCCCGTGCTATCGCCCAGCATCATATGTGCATTGTGTAGTATCAGCCCTTCGTCTTTTACGTATTGTATTGCTTGCTTTACCGTACGGCAGTTTGCCAATAGCTTATCGCCAAAGTTGCCTTTGGGTTTTATATAGTCATCCGGTCGGGGTTGGTCGGGTGTTACAGCCCCATCAAAGAAGAGACCCGCCTCATTCACACCACCTTGTGCAAAGTTGTCCCAGCCATACCATAGTCTAGCCAGCTTACCCTTTTTAGCAGGTTCTATCTGTATATAGGGTTTCACCTTGTACCAAAAATCCTCATGATTGGCAACGTATATCTTCCCCGTTACCTTATCTACATAATACAGTACCGAGCATGCCGTAGCAGCAGTATACATCAACAATGTAGCTATAGTGAGCAGTACCAGCTTTTTCATGCTGCAAAGCTACCGTTATTGGTAAATATTATGGGTTAAAAATATCCCGAAAATGTGGATATGTATTAGTGTCTATCCATTGCTTCCTGTAGCTTTTCTATGGCTTGCAGGTCAGAGTCTCTTTGGCTGAGGGCGTGTAGCTGACGCAGTATATCCTTCATGTGTTTGCAGGTCATGCGGTCGTCTTTACCATAATCCCATATAGGCCATAGGCTTATGTTTATATAGTCATCAAAGCAATAGTCTATCAGGTATATACGCTCATTGTCCTCATTGTCCAGCAGGCGTTCTTCGGGGTGATTATTGATGCGGTAGGCCAGTATATCACCAATGGCATTGAGGCTCTGTATAGCCGTGCCGGGGTCGTTGATACCGGGGCTGAGTGCTTTTATGGCTACTTCTGCCAGGTGCTTACACCCAAGATAGGGGTCTTGCTCCACCTTTATCTGATTGTTGCTGATGTCTATAAGCTGGTGTAGACGCTTTACTTGCTCTTCGGTAAGTTTCCCTTCCTTATTAGCCACTGTGGCATAGGGTGACCCCTCTAAAAAGTAGGTACCAAAGGGTGCTACGAATGCTATTTTGATGTCTTCTTGCTTGCAATAGTCCAGCAGGCTGTTCTTACCAATGCTATACAGGTAGCCCGATTTTTTGGTGTATAGCTTGTCATCGGTAAAGGTCTTATCTCCATCCCTGTCAGGGTGTTCTTTGGTATAGTTGTCCAGTAGCGACTTATAGGTGTTCTTGTGCAGCCTGTTGATAATGGTCTCGAACTTAACCGATTGCGTAATGTAGTGCAAGAAGTAGATGAATAGGAATATATCTACAATGGTAAGTGCTATGAGGAAGAACACACTCAATGAGGGTATCTGCCTATAGCTATCTATATCCCTAATGGTGCTGAGCAAGAACAGAGCATATACTATAGTGCCGATATAGGTACCTAGTATCACCTGATGGTAGCGATTACCTATCATGCTATCCAGTATACGGTTGCTCATATTCACGGCAGACTGGTTGAGCAGTATCATCACCATAGAGAAGCTGAAGACCGCAAGCGAGAGTATACCCCCTGCAATGGTAGCCACCATGGTGCGTGCCGTGTCTGAATCGTTGAGCTGTAGCCAGCTGATGTTGCTGACGATGTTTTGACCCGTCTCCGAAAGGTCTAGCTGTAGTAGTAAGACAGATAGTAGTAAAAAACCACTGGCAATGATAACAGGGTAGAACGCAATGCTATTCACCACATTAAAGTAGTGCTGCCTGAACCATTTGTATATCTTCTTTACCATCTGCTGTGTTTAATATATCGTAGCGATATGCCACTAATAATACAACAACAAAGACGGTAACTATGTTTGCTGCTTAGTTTTTGCTGAACTCTTGCAAGTAGATAGGTGGTATATCAAAAGTAGCGGTATAGACACAAGGAGAGTGGTCTTTGTTGAACTCATCATAGGCCTGCCTGTACCATTTGGGCTTCTTATAGTCTTCGTAGTACTTGGTATACTTTTCTTCTTCCTTTTCCCAACACTCTATGCCTAGTATCCTTATATCAAACTCTTCTGCTCGGTCCATTACTTTCTTAAAGTCGTCGGCAGAGAAGTGCCAGATGCCATTGGCATCGTAGCCTGTATTCAGGTTCTTAAGTTCTCCGAATATATTTAGTTCCAGAAACTCTTGTTCCGTCATCGGTGTTGTGTTATTTGGGCATAAATATACATCATCACTTTATTTTGTAATATACCCTTGATGTGATTTGTTCCTCTTGTGTTGCAGTGTTCCACTTGTTCCAGTGTTCCAGTAGGTATAGTTCAGAAATGGGGTTTTTATTAGTATAGTTT
>CAZPDA010000122.1:0-9040 GCA_964585115.1 uncultured Flavipsychrobacter sp. | reverse complement strand
ATTCTTTAGGCGTTATCTTTCTTTCTCTGTGCGAATTGTTAGACATCCCGATATTCTGTGTAGATGTGCCAAGACAGTTGGTGTTTGCTTATATAGATACGCTACACAATTTCTACAACCCTTATGACGAGGGCATCAAGCAGATACAATTCTTTGTAGACCCTATGAACGGCATGGTGTATACTCAAAAAGATGTAGATGTATACCTGAAGAAGATAAACGCAGAGGATAAGGATAAATACTTTACACCACTTACCAGCAAGCAGGTCATCTTTAAAATGTTGGAAGAGTTGAGCCTGTGTTATCGCTATAAGCGCGACGACCAAAGAGCTGACGAGCTACAACACTTGATGCATGTATTAGTGGGCGACCTTAATGATATAGAGGAAGACCTTATCTAATTTATTTCAGTTGAGTTTTACGGATAGTAAGTAGGTCGGCCAAGGCTATAGCTGCAATGGCCTCTGCTACTACAGGCACGCGTAGTGCAATGCATAGGTCATGACGACCTTTTACTGCAAAGGTCTCTACAGACTTAGTTTCTTTATTCCATGTTTGTTGCTCTTTAGGAGTGCTACTGGTAGGTTTTACCGCTATTCTGAAAGTTAGTTCATTACCATTGGTAATACCTCCGTTGATACCTCCTGCATGATTACTTTCGGTTGTGCCTTCCTCATTTATGAATGAGTCGTTGTGTTGGCTACCTGTCATCTTAGTAGCTGCAAAACCACTTCCGAACTCAATACCTTTTATAGCAGGTATAGCAAATGCCAGATGGCCGATATAAGACTCTACCGAGTCAAAGAATGATTCTCCCAATCCTACAGGTAAGCCCTTTGCGCTACAGACTACTATACCGCCTATACTGTCGTCATTGGCAATGGCTTGTTGTATCGCTGCTTCTATATCTGTATTGCCCCCTGCTTCTATAAGTGAGGCATTGATATGAATATCCGCACCTAGTACTTTTTTTGCCACTACGCCTGCCGCAACAAGGCAAACGGTAAGCCTGCCCGAAGAGTGTCCGCCGCCACGATAGTCATTAAAGCCGTTGAATTTATTGTCCAACACAAAGTCTGCATGACCAGGACGGGGAGTTTTGCGTAGCTCAGTATAGTCTTTTGAGCGTGTGTTCTTATTATGAAATAGTATAGTAATTGGTGCTCCTGTAGTGGTGTCGTTGAATACACCCGTTACCAGTTCCGGTATGTCATCTTCAGTGCGTGGAGTAGTGCCTGCGGCTCCTGACTTTCTGCGTTGTATATCTGCACTAAAGTCTTCAGCAGATAAAGGAATGCCTGCGGGGCAACCATCAATGGTAATGCCCACTAATGTACCGTGCGACTCTCCGAAAATAGATAACCTAAATATTCGCCCAAAACTATTCATCGTCTGATAATTCTATTGCTATGCCTAATGAAGATAAGGAATTGAAAAAATCAGGAAAGGATTTATTTACAGCCTCTGCTCCTACAATCGTAACTGCACCCTTAGCTCTAAGTGCCGCTATTGCCGCTGCCATTACTATTCGATGGTCGTTGTAAGCATTGATGGTGGCATATTCAAAAATATCCGTCCCTTCTATTACCAGCTCATCATCTTCTACTGAGAAGAATACACCAAAGTTCATGAGCATATCCGTTATGCTTTCTACTCTGTTGCTTTCTTTGTGTATCAACCTGTGTAGACCCTTTATACGGCTTTCTCCCTCGCATAACCCTGCCAGTATGGCCAGTATTGGGAAAAGGTCGGGGCAATGAGTTGCATCGAAGGAAAAGGCTTCCAGCTCGCCCCTGCTTACTATCGTTCTGTGCCTGTCTACTGCTACAAGTGCGCCGGCCTTGGTCAGTACATCCATAATCACTCTATCTGCCTGTAGCGACTTATGAGCAAGGTTGTTGATTGTGATACCTCCAGCTATTGCCCCTGCTACAAGTAGCGGAGCTGCATTGCTCCAGTCGGGCTCTATAGATAGTAGTAGGTTTTGAGGAGCATTAGTGAAGGGAGCTATTGTAAAAGAAGTATAGTCTGTGTGAGTTATATCAGCCCCAGCTTTTGTTAGTGTTTTTAATGTAAGGTCTATATAAGGTCTACTTTTTAGGTCTGTGACCTGAATGGTAGTAGGCTCTGTAACGCTATATGCATAAGTAAATAGCAAACCACTAAGGAACTGTGAGCTTAATGAACCATCAATTGTAATGTCTTTAGGCTGTAGCGGACCTTTTAGTGTAATGGGCAATGTATTATTATCTGCATTAACTGATACACCAAGCTCTGGTAGTATCTTTAGTACAGTGTTCATAGGGCGAGATAGCAAGCTACCGTTGCCTGTTATGGTTATTTCTTTATCACTTAATGCTGCAATCAGGGTGAATAACCGTGAGGATAGACCACTTTCGCCGCAAGTAATAGTATCAGAATTAGGGTGAACTCCGTTACTCGTTACAATAATATTATCATCATCAATAGATATGCTGGCGCCCAGCTGCTCAATGATATTGAGGGCTGCCTGTTCGTCATCCGAACGTACTCCATAATGATGTATGGTAGTAGTACCCTTGCGTAATAGTGCTGCTGCGCAGGCGCGTTGCATCATACTTTTAGACGAAGGAGCAATTGCGGTACCGTCTATATTGAAACAAGGCTTAATTACTGCCTTCATTAAACTCTGTTAAGGCGTCTTGAATAATGTTGATAGGAAGTTTTCTTATCTCACTTATCCCTACTTCTTTCAGTATTACGTAGTCTATGTCTTTGCCGCTACGCTTTTTATCCATCTTCAATAGGTTCATAACTTTGTCAATATCTAAGCGCATTTCAGTAGGAAGGTGGTAATTTTCTAAAACTGAGATAAGCCGTTCTCTAACTGTATCAGGAAGGTTATTCTGTTTTTCAGATAACATGCATGCTATTACCATACCCAAAGACACTGCATGACCATGAGGTATTTGGTAGGCAGCTTCTATAGCATGGCCTGTAGTATGGCCAAAGTTCAATAGCTTTCGGCTATTACTTTCTTGCTCGTCTGCTATTACTATCTTATTCTTCCAGTCAGTACATCTGGCAACTAGCGATGCCAATGCTGCACCATTGTTTTGATAAGAGATAAGGTCGCAAGTTGTTAGCTCGTCAAACATAGGTTTGTCAAACAAACAAGCGGTCTTTACCACTTCAGCAAAACCATTATTCCACTCCGTATCGGGTAGTGTTTTCAGGAAGTTATTATCGTAGAGTATAAATTGCGGTTGTCGTATAGTACCCAGTAGGTTTTTATGCGTTTGAAAGTTAATGCCATTCTTGCCACCAATAGAAGCATCTACCATGCCTAGTAGTGTGGTAGGCACAAAGCCAAACTTAACGCCACGCATGTATATGGTACCTATGAACCCTGTTAGGTCTGTAACTACGCCACCACCTACACCTAGTATAAATGTCTTTTTATGACATTCGTGCTTTATCAACTGCTCCGTAACACTACTAACTGTTTCGGTGCTTTTACTTTGCTCACCGGCAGCTACTGTGATCACGGCTTTGAAGTCCGCAAAGAGGCTACCATAGAGCTTGGCTACGTTCTCGTCAGTAATGACAATGCATTCCTCGACATCGATAAGTTCAAAAACAGAACGGAAAGAACTGTTGAAATAATACTGTACCGTGCCTCCCGGAAATGAAGCAGAATATTGCATAACTGATGCAAAGTTAGTTTTTAATACCTAAAAGTATTGTTTTTGCCGTGTCTAATAGGCTATTTGTATAATTGATGCCACATAAGCGGGCAACTCTGTACTTCTTTGTAACTTTGCACCTCTTAGAATTATTGTGCAATGAGCAGAAAAGGAAAAGTATTGGTGGCAATGAGTGGCGGGATTGATAGTACCGTTACAGCCCTTATGCTCCATGAGCAAGGGTATGAGGTGGTAGGTATAACCATGAAAACGTGGGATTATGCATCTGCAGGTGGTGGTAAAAAAGAGACAGGTTGTTGTAATCTTGACTCTTTTAATGATGCCAGACAAGCTGCGGTAGAGCATGGCTTCCCGCATTATGTATTGGATATACGTGAAGAGTTCGATGATTTTGTTGTCAACAACTTTGTAGACGAGTACTTAGCTGGGCGTACGCCTAACCCTTGTGTGTTGTGTAATACGCATATTAAGTGGTCTGCACTGCTAAAGCGTGCAGATGCCCTTGATTGTGAGTTCATTGCAACGGGTCACTATGTGAAAGTAAGAGAAGAGAATGGTAGACATGTTATATCTAAGGCTAAAGACCTGACCAAAGACCAAAGCTATGTGCTATGGGGGCTGGGGCAAGATTGCCTGAGCAGAAGCTTATATCCTCTAGGAGATATGCTGAAGACCGAAGTGCGCCAGCTAGCATATGATATGGGCTATGAGGAGCTATCAAAGAAATCAGAAAGCTTTGAGATCTGCTTTGTACCTGATAATGACTACCGTGGCTTCTTGAAACGTAATGTAGACGGGTTGGAAGAGCGAGTAGCTGGTGGCGATTTTGTGTTGACAAACGGGAAGAAAGTAGGTAAACATAAAGGATATCCTTTCTATACCATAGGGCAGCGTAAAGGGCTGGAAATAGCTTTTGGTAAGCCTATGTATGTCACCAAGATTATCCCTGAAACCAATACAGTAGTACTAGGTGAGGTAGATGAGCTAAGACAAAGTGATATGTTGGTAAGTGGGTTAAACTACATCAAGTATGATGGTATCATGGATGGTATGGAAGCTACTACTAAGATCCGCTATAAGGATCAAGGCACTGAAAGCAAGCTGTTTGTAGATGGTGATAATATAAAAGTGCATTTTGACCATTCAGTAAATAGTATTGCTCCGGGTCAGTCAGCTGTATTTTATGAAGGAGATGACGTGCTAGGTGGTGGTATCATTAAGATGGGTTTTAATTAGAATAGCATTAATTATCATAACTGTCACATATTCTGTGGGTTTTTCCTTTAATCTACGCTCGGAAAATATTAACTTTTCGTTTCTTTAGTTATATTTACGAAAATAACCTCACACAGAAGTAGTATGAAGAATAAGTCGTTACAACTACTATTCGTGGCAGCTATCATAGCCATTGCTTACGCAGCGTGTAAAAAGCCTGACGAATTACCTCAAGTATTGGGGCCGAGATCAGAATATTTCCCATTAGAGATCAATAAAACTATTGTATATAATGTTGACTCAGTTATATGGGATGATACGTTTTGTGTGAAAGAATTCCGTGCACATCAGATTATGTACACTGTTTCTGATACATTTACAGATGCTCAAGGACGTCTGTCATACAGAATTGATACGCGTATTCGCAGGAACGTTAATGAGCCTTGGCAAACACACAAGGTCTTGTATGCTACAAACACAGGAGCTGTAGTTGAATTTTCATATGAAGGATTGAAGTTTATCAAGTTGTCATTCCCAATAGCTAATGGTAATACTTGGAAAGGTAATCAGTACATACAAACTGATGACCCGGAGTATGCATATTTTGATGATTGGGATTACACATATACTAATGTAGGCGACCCATACGTTACAGGAGATGTAAAATATGATAAGACTATAACGGTAGAACATGTTGATAGAAAGCTGAATGACCCTGAAATCTTTGCTAATGATACAGCTTCAAGAACGTTTAGTAAAGAAGTTTTTGCATCAGGTGTGGGTATGGTATACCGTGAGTATTATCACTGGACATATGACCCAGGTACTACTAAGTGCCGTAAGGGTAAAGGTGTTATCATGAATGCTGTTGACAACTGGTAGTTGTAGCTGCATTTTAGAGGAATAAATAGATAGATCATGCGAAGGTGTTGGATTTTGTGCATATTGGGATTACTAACATTACAATCAGCTGTCGCACAGCAAACACAATTCGCATTTCGTATAAGTTTTACAGACAAACAAGGGGCTGCTCCGTTGAGCAACCCCTTGTCTTTTTTATCGCAACGTGCTATAGACAGGCGTACTACACAAGGTATAACGATAGGTGAGACCGATAGACCGGTGTCACCCGACTATATAGATAGTGTGCTTACTAATACTTCAGGTGTGCTACATCTACGCTCTAAGTGGCTGAATTATTGTGTGGTATACTTACAGATTCATCTAAAATACTCACATTAAGCGGAAAGCCCTTTATTAGTAATATAGAATATATTGCTTACTACGGCTCAGGTTTACATAACAAACCTTCAGGTGAAGGAGCGAACCCTAAATTTAGTGTAGAGCAAAAATCTGTAGTGTTCAAAAAAACAGGAACACAAGCCTACTACGGAGCCACTTTTGACCAAACCAGAATCTTAAACGGAGATTATCTACACGACTTGAATTATAAAGGACAAGGCATGTTGATAGCGGTATTGGATGAAGGGTTCAGATATACAGATACCGGTCCTGCATTTGATAGTTTAAGGCAATCGGGAAGATTAGTAGACCAGTATGATTTTGTGAAGGCTAACAATGATGTATTTGTGGCCACAAATCATGGTACCAATTCTCTGTCTACTATGGCGGGTAATATACCAGGTGTTTATGTAGGTTCTGCGCCTTATGCAGAGTATGCTCTTTATATTACAGAAGATGGTATAAATAATGAACAACGTATAGAGATGGATAACCTATTGGCAGCTACAGAACGTGCTGACAGCCTTGGTGCAGATGTGGTTACTATCTCGCTTGGTTATAATGAGTTTTTTGTGCCTACAAATACATCTCTTACTTATGCAGATATTGATGGTAAATCTACTCTAGCAGCTAGAGCCGCTAATATTGCTACGGATAAAGGTATTTTGTTTGTAGCATCTGCAGGTAATGAAGGTAATGGTAGTAGTTGGAACTATATACTAACACCAGGAGATGCTGACAGTGCAATTACTGTAGGTTCGGTAAATATGAGCAAAGTGCCTGCATCATACAGCGGGTACGGACCAAATTCATCACAGCATATCAAGCCCAACGTGTGTGTCGTAGGGCACCCTGCATGGTTGATATCGGCAAGTACTACACCAGCATCTATAAACGGTACCTCTTATGCAACACCTCAACTGGCTGGCTGGGCAGCATGCTTGATGCAAGGGAGCAGTGGCTATACACCATATAGCATACGTACCGCAATAGAGAAAAGTGCGCATGTATATACTACACCGGGTGTACAATTAGGCTATGGTGTGCCTGACTTCAGAAAAGCATTTGACTTTTTGCATGTAGACTCGCCAATGCTACCGCAAACAGACTGGATAACCGTAGGGCCTAATCCTTTTGTTGGTCGTGTGTCTATGAGGGTTTTCCAAACAACTACAGGTACCTTAAATGTTGTATTGGTAGATGCTTTGGGTAAGAAGGTTGCAGACCAGACTTATACTGTATATCAAGGTACACAGGTGCTACAGTTGGATGTGCCTGAAGTAAGTACGGGGATATACTACCTAAAGGCAAAGACCGAAACCTCGGAAGCAGCCGTGAAGTTGTTCAAATACTAAGGCTTTTTAAGTATGGCAATGAACATACTGTCTGCCATCATTTCCGTACCGTTTATCAATATCTGATCTTCTATCTCCAAGTTGGTCTCATTTAAGATAGCTTCTACTATACCTTCATTCTCATTATGAAATACAGAGCAAGTGATATAGTATAGCTTTCCTCCGGTTTTTAGATACTTTTCAGCGTTTACTACAATATTCTTTTGCAGCATGTTCAGCTCTGTAAGGGAGCTTTGCTTGAAGAAGAAACATTGTTCGGGTGTGCGTGCCCAAGTGCCTGAGCCGCTGCATGGTACATCGCAAATGATATTATCGAAAGAAATTTCGCCCATCTTAGTTTGAAGCTTGTCAGCCTCAGCAACGTCCACTTTATGCACTTTGGGTAGTATGTGGCTATATGCTCTGAAACGCTCCTTAAGGTTGGTAAGAATGGTTCTACGCCTATCGGATACGGTAAGCTCTACCAAAGGCTCCATGTCCAGTAATAAAAGTGACTTACCGCCTGCACCGGCGCAAGCATCCCACCATGTTTCTCTAGGCTGAGGGTCGAGAAAGTTGCTGATAGCTTGTGAAGATGCATCTTGAACTACGTACGCATGTTCGGGCAATATCTTGTCGATAGGGATACCGTTGGGTAATGCTACGCAATTATTATCCAATAGCTCATAGGGTACTTCTTCAGCATCAAGCACCGCCAGAGACTTGTCAGAGTCTTTTCTTAAGCGGATAAAAAGGTCGGGCTGAATGAGCATACTGGTAAGCCATTCTTCCCTTTCTATACCTTCTGAGAGTTGAGGCTCTTCTGGAAAGATATTACTTAGGTCAATATCTTGTATCGTCTCAATACCTTCTACAAAACGTAATAGGTGCTGATTTTCTGAATTGCACAGGCGTACACAGGTAGCTACTTTTTCTTCAATGCTACTATCCTTTGGTAGAGCTTTGCTGCAGCGATACCAACAATAGGTCATTTCGCTAAGCATTCTACGGTCGCGGCTACCAAGCTTAGGGTGTTGCTTGTAGTGTGCTTTTAGGAAATGTGTTAATGGTAAGCTGCCATCATAAGTATCTATTATCGTAGATATGTGTTGCCAAAGGTATCTCATGTGCAGGCAAAAGTACATTCTATTATGTATATTACGTTTAGTTTAAAGATCAACCTATATGAACTCAAAAAACACTTCACTATTATTCGCTATTGTGGTCGTTTTACTTATTTCCTGTCAAAAGAAAGACGATGATAATACGAGCAACAATTCGCAGTTATCGCCTCAGGCTACAATGCTGGTAGGCAGCTGGACGGAAACACACTTTGCTTTAGATACTAATAAGAATAACCAGATAGACTCGTTAGAGAAAAGGCCCAGGCAAGATCTTGCAAGAGTGAATTATTTCTTCAGAGCGGATGGTACAGGTGGTATTAGGTTACAAGTATATTCTTACCCCGACTTTGATACCCTTCCATTCAGCTGGAAGCTACAGAGCAATAATAAATACTTAGAGCTGTGGATGGTAGACGGAGTAAACCTTCCTGATATAATC
>CAZPDA010000121.1:0-9138 GCA_964585115.1 uncultured Flavipsychrobacter sp. | reverse complement strand
TGCAAAAATGGACCAAATCGATTTTTTTCATAACAGGGGGTTTGCTACATTTGTACCAAGTTGTGAATTTAATGGGTTAGTAAGTAAGAGCCGACGGATTCTTCCGACGGCTCTTCTCATTTCTACTATCTTTGCCCACGAACATGGCAAAGACTAAAACAGCTTTTTTCTGTCAACAATGCGGCTACGAAACACCCAAATGGACGGGTAAATGCTCCTCTTGCGGAGCATGGAATTCCTTTGTAGAAGAGGTAATACAACGTGAGGACAAAGCAAAGAAGGATGTACGCTGGGAAGAGGAAAAAGATGCTAAAAAAGCACAAAAACTAGCAACCATCACACCACAGAGTGATGCACGTATGCAAACACCTGACCCCGAACTGAATCGCGTGTTGGGTGGCGGCATGGTACCGGGATCTGTAACACTGATAGGTGGTGAACCGGGCATTGGTAAGTCTACCCTTTTTCTACAATGCGCTTTGGAGTGGAACAACATCACTACATTATATGTATCGGGCGAGGAAAGCGGACAACAAGTAAAGCTACGTGCAGAGCGCGTAGGCAAGCAGAATAACAATTTGTACCTACTTACTGCTACAGATACAAAAACTATATTTCAAGAAGTAAAAAAGGTTCAGCCTCAGCTACTTATAGTAGATTCTATACAAACGCTGGAGTCTCCTTATGTAGACTCGGCAGCAGGTAGCGTATCCCAAGTACGTGAGTGCGCGGCTGAGCTACAGCGTTTTGCCAAGGCGAGTAATATACCGGTATGCATCATTGGGCATATCACTAAAGAGGGCTCAATTGCAGGTCCTAAGATATTAGAGCACATGGTAGATACCGTTCTCCAGTTTGAAGGAGACCGCCATTATGCATATAGATTGCTACGCACCATCAAGAACCGCTTTGGCTCTACATCAGAGCTGGGCATCTATGAAATGGTGACCTCGGGCATGCGCCCTGTTAGCAATCCTTCAGAGATACTGTTATCTCAGCACGAAGAACCGTTAAGCGGTATAGCCATAGCATCTAGCATGGAGGGGCTACGCCCGCTTATGATAGAAGTGCAAGCTTTGGTAACGCAAGCAGTATATGGCACACCTCAGCGTACTGTTAGTGGTCTGGACCTCAGGAGATTACAACTATTGCTAGCGGTGTTAGAAAAGCGTGGCGGCTTCCACTTCGGCACAAAAGATGTATTTGTGAACATAGCAGGCGGACTAAAGATAGAAGACCCTTCTGTAGAGCTGGCGGTGGTCTGTGCATTACTATCCTCTTATGAGGATACAGCCATTCCATCTAACATCAGCTTTGTAGGAGAAGTAGGACTATCTGGAGAGATACGCGCTGTGAACCGTATAGACCAACGCATAGCCGAAGCCGACAAAATGGGCTTGGATGCTATATTCATCCCTAAAGCCAATGCCAAAGGGCTGGACAAAAAGAACTACAACATAGAGATAAAGACCGTAAACAAAGTAGAGGACGTTTATAAAATGCTATTCTAGAGCAACACCAACATGGAGATAAGAAACATTGACAATAAAGAGCACATCTCAATAAACCTGATTGCACAGGAAGCTGTTGATATCCACCCTCAAATACAAGTAGGAGTAAGCATTAAGTCTGTGATAACTTGTGACTTAGGTAAAGAAGAACATATTTGGTTTTCTTTTGGTGATATTGAACGATTTATAGATGAATTACAACAATTGAATGAAACTAGGGAAGGCAACGCATCTCTAAATAATTCTACTCCTGAAGGTTTAACACTTACTATTAGTAATAAAGATGATCTCGGACATCTATTGATGACAGCTAGGCTTGTTAACGCACCTAATGACTACCATGATAATAGCTCATACGATATTACAATTACATATGAGATCGACCCAAGCTCAATAAATTCGATTATAATTGACCTTAAGAAATTGATGGTACATTAATATGCTTAATGATATAAAAAAAGGATTGGCTCAACTTGTATACCCACGCCTTTGCGAGAGCTGTGGTAAGTCGTTGCTAGCAGAGGAAGAGGTGCTTTGCCTCAATTGCAACATCTACAAACTACCCCGCACAGCATACCATCATATTCCTGAAAATCAGACCTTTATGCGTTTTGCAGGCAGGGTCAATGTTCAGAGAGCAACCTCTCTGGCCTACTTTATTGCTGATGACCTGTTGCAACACCTTTTGCATGGCCTTAAGTACGATGACAAGAAATACATAGGCGTATTTCTGGGCAATCAGTTGGGTTACGACCTACTACAAACCAACTGGCACAAGGGCATTGATATGATAATGCCTGTGCCACTACATCCTAAAAAGGAAGAGATAAGAGGTTTCAACCAAGCTGAGGTAATAGCCTATGGCATGAGTGAGGCGATGAACACCCCTGTCAATACTACTGCATTAGTGCGTAATAAGTTTACAGAAAGCCAGACCAAAAAGACCCGTGAAGAACGTATAGCTAATATGGTAGATGCCTTTGCGGTAGCAGATAATGATGCAATAAAGGGCAAGCACATACTACTAATTGACGATGTACTGACCACGGGTGCTACCTTAGAATCTTGTGCGCTCACCTTACTTAATATTGAAGGTGTTTCCGTAAGCATTGCCACTATAGGTATAGCTAACTGATACTGACAGTTTTTGATATTAATATTCCCTTCATAATAATTGCTTTTTAGTATGAATAGAACTAATTTAAAGGCAATTTTATATTTGTTCGGGCAATACACAGCCTTTATACAAAACTAATCATATGAAGAAACGTTCGTTACTATTAGGTACGTTACTGATGTCTTCTGCTATGGCCTTTGGTGCAGGCTTCCAGCTAAACCTACAAGGCGTAAGGCAGTTGGCTATGGGTGGCACAGGTACGGCAGTGCCATGGGATGCATCTACAATTTTTTACAACCCCGGCGGACTTACATCTATCAGGTCTTTTCAGGTATATGGTAGTGCTTTTGCGCTAATGCCTAGAATAAGATATGTAGAAACACCATCGGGATCGTATACGGCAGATACTAAACCTCGTGTTTATACTCCTTTCAACCTTTACATTGCGTCTCCTGTAGCATACAAGAGTAAGCTAAGCTTAGGTTTAGGTGTATACACACCATTTGGTAGTGGTGTAACATGGGACGACGACTGGCGCGGACGCTACATCTCTCAAGAAATACAATTACAAACAATATTTATACAGCCTACAGCGGCATATAAATTCACAGACAACATCTCATTTGGTGCAGGCTTTGTATATGCTACAGGAAATGTACTGGTACGCCGCGCGATACCACTACAAGACCCGGGTGCTAACGATGGTAGCGCAAGGCTTGAAGGTGCTGCAAATGGTGTAGGATTCAACCTTGGCTTACATGTTAAGGTTACAAAACAGTTCTATGTCGGGTTGAATTACCGCTCTCAAGTAAACATGAAGGTGAAAAATGGTGACGCTACGTTCACAGTACCTTCTGCACTTAGTAGTGAATTCCCTTATACTAAATTCAGGTCAGAACTTACCTTACCTCAGGTGGCTACTTTTGGTCTTGGATGGTCTCCTGTTAAAAACTTTGTATTACAGTTTGATGCAAACTTTGTAGGTTGGAGCTCTTATGATAGTGTAATTTTCGACTACGAAACTAATACACCAACATTAGAAGACACTCGCTCTGCTCGTAAATACAGGAACACTGTTACACTTCGCCTTGGCGGTATGTATAAGTTTAGCGATAAAATATCAGGCATGTTAGGTGTGGCTTACGACCCTACTCCTGTTAGAGACGGTTTCGTATCTCCTGAGCTACCTGACAATGATCACATCATGACGTCTGCGGGTATTACTTACAGACCGGCAAAACGCCTTACTATCATGGGTGTATTTGAGTATGTTATCACGCCAAACCGTACTTCTACACTTAGTGAAGCAGGTTTCAAAGGCATTTATCAAAACAAAATAATCAATCCGGGTCTTGGTATCTCGTACGATTTTTAAAAAATAGTATCCAATGAAGAAGATATATATAGCAGGATTATTGGCAGCGTGTACGCTGGCTGCTTGTAGGCCAAACTTAAAACCGGAGACGCCTCAAACTGGTGATGCTGATTTCTCTAAATACCTTGCGGTAGGAGCTTCGCTTACAGCAGGATTCTCTGATGGTAGCTTATATAGAGACGGGCAAGAAAACTCTTTCCCTGCAATGCTAGCCAAGCAATTCAAATCAGTAGGTGGTGGCAAGTTTGAACAGCCGTTACTACCGGGTGAGCATGGCTACCCAAACCCTAAATACGTACTCGATGTACAAAAAGGTCTTTGTGATACAGTTGCATCTCTTGGACCTAGAGTTTTTCCTGGAGGACTTGACTCTTTAGGTAGTGGTGAGAACATTGCATATGAAGGACCTTACAATAATATGGGTATACCTGGCATACGTGCCATTGACTATTTATTCCCAGGTTATGGTATGTTCAACCCATATGCTAACAGACTCTTTGCTAATCCAATGACAGCTAAGCCTCTTGACGACCTGCGCACACAGCAGTTGCAACATACATTCTTTACATTATGGATAGGGAATAATGATGTACTAGGCTATGCAACAGCAGGCGGTGATGGAGGTACAGGCACTTCTGTTCTATCAGACCCTCAGGTATTTACAGTAGCATACGATAGTGTAATGAATATGCTTACTGCACGTGGTGCTAAAGGTGTTGTAATAAATATACCTGATGTTACCGCAACCCCATATTTTACTACCATACCTGCAATGGGAGCTACTGTAACTAAAGACCAAGCAAATACTCTAAATAATTTTTATAACCAAACGCAAGTTCACTTTACACCGGGGGCTAACTATTTTGTTATAGAAGATACTAACACCACTACAGGTTTCCGTCAAATCAGAGAAGGAGAGCTAGTACTACTAACACTACCTCTTGATTCAGTGAAATGTAAAGGTTGGGGAACATTTAAGCCAATACCAGGTAGATATATACTTACTGCTGACGAGATAGCTAAAATAAAAGCTGCAACACAGCAGTTCAATATTACAATATCTAATATGGCTATGAAGTATAACATACCTATGGTAGACATCCAGCCACTATTCAGCAGAGTAGAAAGCGGAATGGCATTCAATGGTGTACATTATACTACTGAGTTTGTTAGTGGTTCTGCATTCTCACTAGATGGTATTCATCCTACACAAAGAGGATATGCACTTATAGCTAACGAGGTTATAGAAAAGATCAATATGCATTATGGTTCTTCTATCCCATATGTAGACCCTAATGAATATAAAGGAATCTTAATACCGTAAGACGCTTAAAATAATACTATAAAATAAGAAGCCTACTCAATGAGTAGGCTTCTTATTTTATACCAAATGACAACTTTAGTTAGTTTGTGATGTTCGATAAGTCATATCTTCATCCCTTACTACAACTATACTCTGTCTTCTTGCTACTCTCATAGACTGATAAAAAGGAACAGTTCGTGCATCCAGATAAACACGCTCTAATATATATAGATCAGCAAGACAATGAGGTAAACGTAAAGCTCCGCTTCTCACAACATCTAACTCTTGTAGCACCTCACAGTCACATAGAGATTCCGGTATTTCATAAAGTCTATTTTGGTTCAGGTACAAAAATCGTAAGCCTTCCATATTCCCAATATTGTCAGATAGCTTTACCATATAGTTGTTTGCCAGATCTAGTAATCGTACATTTTTTAAAGTAGTAACAACTTCTGGCAATGTATCTAGCCTATTCCTTGCTAGTCTTAACTTCTCAAGCTTTATCAACTCTTTAAAACTACTTGGAAGACCTGTCAAACTGTTGCCAGCTAAACCCAGATCTTTAAGCTTTGTAAGCTTTCCTACACTGTTAGGTATTAATGAGATATCATTGTAGCTAAATGAGAGTTTTTCAAGATTAGTGAGGTTACCAATTTCATTTGGTATAACTGTCAGCTTATTTCTAACTAAGAGTAAAACTTTTAATTTTCTGCACTTAAATAACGAGGGAGGTAGAGACTTGATTTTATTGTTATTTAAGTTTAGCTCTTCTAGGTTGGGAAACTTATCCAAGATATCAGGTATTTCTTCCATGCCATTACCTGTTATTCTTATCACCTTTACCGAACTCTTATTTTTCAATGCATCATCCCAACTTTTATACACACGCTTAGCATCAGCTGATACTACTATCAACATAAAAAAAATAGAAAGTATAACCTTATTGCTCATAGCATGTTACTTTTTAAACGTTATTATTTAGTTTTTCATTTGCTTGTATTCTTCGTAGCTTATTATCTTATAGTTTCTTGGTATCCTGAATATTGACTGTTCAACAGGCCTTGCCTCTATTGAGGTGATTTTAAAGTGCATATCCATTCCACCGGTACTATTTATTATATACGATAAAGGCAACACTTGTATTTCAGGAAAGTGTTCAAACATATCTGTGCCTGGCTGCCAGTCCTTACTATAGTATATATCACAGGTGTTACCATTAGGGTATTTAACTACACCCTTGTAACCCTTCATGTTTGAAACAACATGCTGTGTACCATCACTACTTAAAGAAAAGCCTCGCCACACCTTCGCTTTATCTTTCAATATATTATTATCCAATTCTATAGCATATTGCTTCCTACCAAATTCTCTTAATGAATATACTTTTTCCTTATTCCCATCCACTATTGTTATATCATTAAATCCATTGTCTAGTTTCAGCTCCTTATGCTGCATATTACCTTTGATAGTTATCACATAAGTACCCTTGTATTCTTTCACTCCCTCATACTGATCTGCGGGTCCTTGTATGGTGACATTATAGCTGAGAGCTCCTTCTTTAAATATTTGCTGTGCATATGTAGTATTAACCATGCCCAATGTCATAAGTAATACTGATAAAATATTCTTTAGTGTCAGTCTATTTGTTTTCATTCTTATACTAATTTAACGATTATAGCATTACCCTCCTAAGTAAAAGCCACACACTATTGTAATAAAAAAACCTTGCCAATCTGGCAAGGTTTCTAAATTATATTGTTAAATCTTATTCTTACTGGTGTGTAAACTTGCGAGTTGCAACTACTTTTCCGTTACCATCCATTAAGCGTAAGAAATATATACCTGACGGAATATTATCAATATTCAATTTAGCACTTGACTTACCTACTTTATAGGCAACAAGTTGCTTACCTATAAGATTGTATACAGCAGCAGTCTTAATACCCGACTTAGCATTATAAGTAACATTCAACTCTCCACGAGCTGGGTTAGGATATAATACAATGTCATCAGAACTACTAACACCCGGAACATTAGTTGACCATTTACCAATAATAAAGGTTATGTCCTTACTATATATTCCACCCTTTTCTTTAAGGTTTATTGTTAAGTAATGAGTACCTGAAGATACTCCGTCCATACCCGTTAACTGCACATGGAAATCTCCCTGTACATTAGGGACATAATCCATAGAAGTATATACTTGATTACCATTAGTTATTGCAGTATCACCAGTATTTGTACGACATAGAGCATTATCACATACACCCAATACGCTTGGGCTCCTCCAGTCTTGAGGCAAATCAGTTGCTATTGCCTTCCATTCTATTTGAATATTGTTGCTGGAAATATTTGTAATATTATTATGGATATCAGCATTTGCTCCATTAACTGTATACCATACAGTATCCGCTTCTACATTAAACGTTTGCGCATCAACACTATTGCTGCTAAACAATAATCCGAGACCTAATGCCGTTATAGAGAGTATACGTTTCACCATATTATTAAATTGTATTGCAATATACTAATATTCCCGCTTATAACCAAAGCCGATCGCCATACATTTGTTAAAGTATTGACAGTACCGCGACAAAAGCTTTTTTTACGTAGATTGCTACATCTAACTTATTCTTAACGAGGATTATGCAAATAAAGGACAAAGGCAAGCCAACTAGGCTATTCTTAAGCATTTTACTTACTTGTGCCCTGTTATTTTCAATACAAGGAAGAACTACAGATTCATATTTCGAGATATCTAAAAACCTAGACATTTTCACTAATGTCTTTAAGGAGCTGAACAACTATTATGTAGACCCTATAGAACCGGGGAAGCTAGTACAGAAAGGTATAGATGCTATGCTGGCAGAGCTAGACCCTTATACTAATTACATCACAGAGTCGGATATTGAAGATTTCGAGTTCCAGACAACTGGTAAATATGGAGGAATCGGTACTACAATGCGTAGTAAGAAGGGTAGCATATTTGTTGGTGCGGTATATGAAAATACTCCCGCACACAAAGCTGGTCTGCACCCGGGCGACGAGATATTGAAGATAGATGGCAAAAGCACAGCAGACAAGTCTATTGAAGATATAAGTGTATTACTAAAAGGGGCTCCAGGCACAAAACTTACCATCACGGTAAAAGATGCCTATACCGGACTTACATCTGATAAAATGATTGTAAGAGGAGAGATAGAACTGTCAAGCGTACCATATGCTTCACTTTTGGGTGATAAGAAAGATATAGCCTATGTTAAGTTAACACAATTCACACCCGGCTGTGGCAAATTAGTAAGAGATGCACTGGATAGCCTGAAAGGTGTAAATAACAACCTAAACTCTGTATTACTAGACCTGAGAGACAATCCTGGCGGACTATTAAGCGAGGCTGTTGAGGTATGTAATATATTCCTGAACAAAGGGCAGCTTATCGTAAGTACCAAAGGGAAAATGGCTGATTGGGAGCAAGACTTCCCTACCAAAGGCAAGCCTTGGGATACTCAGATACCTGTTGCTGTACTGATCAACCATGGTTCTGCCTCTGCATCAGAGATAGTATCAGGCACGATACAAGATCTTGATCGTGGTATAGTTGTAGGCGAACGCTCTTATGGTAAAGGTCTTGTGCAGACCACCAGGCCCCTTGGTTACAATGCCAGAATAAAACTAACTACTGCTAAATATTACACCCCAAGCGGCAGGTGCATACAGGCTTTGGACTATGCGCATCGCAATGCAGATGGTAGTGTTGGTAAAGTACCGGACTCTTTGAAAAAAGAGTATAAAACTGCCAATGGGCGTATAGTACGTAGTGGTGGTGGTGTAG
>CAZPDA010000120.1:0-9163 GCA_964585115.1 uncultured Flavipsychrobacter sp. | reverse complement strand
TATCTTTGCAACCCGTTCGAGAGAACAACACGGTCGATTCGGTAGCTCAGTTGGTAGAGCAATACACTTTTAATGTATGGGCCCTGGGTTCGAGCCCCAGCCGAATCACTACAAAAAGCCTCACAATTGTGAGGCTTTTTGTTTTTACATTTATCCCTAAGGCTTTGTAGTACCTACGTATCATAAATACAAAAAACACTTTGTTTATAATACGTTATGTTGCCAATTAATATCGAACAGCTCATTTTTACCGCCCAACCATGGTGGTAGTGCTACTTTACAATGCAACATTGGCGGCTGTGCAGAAACAGTTTCGCGGTATGCTTCTTCAAGTTGAGATTTGGCATAATAGCTTATCTCTATTATGGTAGCCTTTTTAGTTGCTTTATATATCGTTAGGTTAATGTCATATAGATCATTGAAGATAGCAATTAGCTCAGGGATGACCTCTTGAAGCTTTTTCGGTTCTCTCCTATCATTATTTCGTTTCTGTTGCTGTAGCCTTTCTATTAAGTCAGGTTGTTTATCATTAATGGCAGATAAAAAGAACAAATACTCATCACTGAACTTATTCCGAGTAAGCTCTGTTGCCATCTCCATCAGCTTGGGGATAGCTGCACGTATCTCTTCTTCAGTAGTTTCAGCAGTCATTAGCAACGTAAGAATTACATATTATACAACAAGTCAAGCCAGTGTAATGCCTCTTCATTTGCATTCACACACATATACGTAAAAATCAGTCGTATATATAATTTCGAACCTTATACATATGCCTAGGTCTATCCAGCCAAGTATTGTAGTACTCTTCTCTTCTTAGCAATCCTAGGCTGTTATAAAAATACAGCGTCTCTTCTATATGGAAAGTGCTGCGTATCTCATAATTTATAGACTTCACCAACACACCTTCATTGTAGTATTCTTCTAAAGAATCGACCAGCATACCATCATATCTATACGTTTCAGTTGTCTTATAATTCTGAGCATATCTATATTTATAAGTACGAAATAACGTATCATATCTATAGCTCTTCATTTCGGTCACCCTTTCCTTATCATCATAGATAAAAATATTTGAGTATACCGAAGTGTCTCTACTACCATACATCTCATAATAATTTACCTGCTGTATACACTTACCATTTTTATCATACTTATAGGTTGTAACATCGCTTTGGTACCAGTAAGAAGTATATCTATTGTCAGCCCCATAGTATACAAAACAACCACCACTTTCTTTAAAGGCTAACTTTTGATACGTTATAGACTTATAGCTAATATCGTCTTTGTAGAGATATACTATTTTCAAAGAGTCATCTTCATAAGTTCCACCCCACTTATTTACTGAGAGGTAGTAATCGAGACGTTTTTGTGAAAGGTCTATATAATCATATACGGTTATATAGACCTTATCCTCCATCAACCTAACAGTGCCATCCTTATAAAACGCAAACCTAAAAGTATCGTGCACCTCAGGTTTGAATATTAAGCTATCAGTATAAACACCTGAATAGATTAATTTTTCTTGCGAATAGACCATACTAGATGCTAGCACAAGGAGTACTGACAAGCAAAACTTAAATGCTTTTAAATAACAGCTTATAAACTCCAAATGAATATTAGCCACCTAATAACAATTTAAAATTCATTTTAAAAATCCAGTTTACAAACCTATTATATTACGCTATAGACTTCTTAATAAACACTGTACTTATAAAAGTACTTTTTGTTGCTAATCTATCCCCCAACTAGCTTTAACCAAAAGTTTTTCACTCTTCTTCTGATACTTAACTTATCTGCATTATTCCAGTTACCAGCGTATATCGCATTCCAACCACGTTTACCATTCTCTAAAAACTCTTCTAGTTGTACCTGCTCATTCTTTGAGTTGAAAATCTCAAAATCATCAAACCATATTCTAATAACTATATCACGCTTCCAGCCTTCTTTAAATAGATAAATAGTGTTTGCCATCCCAACTTCAGCACTCACACTGTGATCAAAACTCAACTCGTCTTTCCATTTGTCAAAAAACTCTTCTTCTACATTCACAAAGTCCCAGCCGTATAATTGCTGTTCCTCAAAACTTTGAATGACATCTGATATACCTTCCGGTTCAAATGCTACGAGCTCTACTTGCTTATCTACATCGTTCTTTTTCTTATACGATGCAATGAATCGCCCTACAGGCTTGAACACAAACTGAAACCTATTTTCATCAGGGAGTTTCCCATATTTATCTAAAGTGATCAATGAGAACACGCATGTTACGATGCTATTCTTTTTATCAAGCTGTATATCATGTAATGTTGCTTCATTTAGCGCCAACCCTATCCTGTGCCTTAACTCTTCGTCTATTACCATACACTACTAGGTTTATTCAGCAATGATCTTAAAAAGTTTGCTTCTTATCTATCTCGGGGATTGCTTCATCAATACGCTTTGCCAGTTCGGGTAGCTTTATCGTAGGGACAGCAGGAAATAAATGATGCTCTAAATGATAGAACATACTAAAGGTTACCTTATTCTTCCATCCTGTTCTTTGTGTCCTTGCCATATCAGGACTTTCATGCGTATCATGATGCACTGTCCATACAGCAAAAAATGCCATCAAAAACTCTCCTACTACCATCACAATAATATGATAGATCAAAAAATGAATTTGGAAGTAGAAAACCACCCCTATTATCAAAGCGATAGATATCAACTCTAGGATAACATTCCTTTTGTAGTTTTTATTACCAAGCTGCAATGTCACCTTGTGGATGAGAAACATATGGATAGGACCATACAAAATAGCTCCATACCACGTCATTCCGGCAGACTTACCTTCATAGTCTTCATCTCCTAAACAATATTTGTGGTGTCTTATATGGTTGAACTTGACTGCGTGGATAGAAACCATCATTAAGAGGCTATTGCTAAATAGCGTAAACCAAGTAAGAAATTTATTGGTACCTAAGGAATTGTGAAAACCATTATGTACCTGCCTTAGTCCGGTCAAAAAGAAGAACGCCGAGAACGGTAGCGCAAATATATAATAGCCAAAGTATGCGAGTGTTATTGATATTATGAACCAAGGAATTGTAAGATTGTTCTCAATAAGCATTTCCTTGACTGTCAGATTTTTTAAATCTTTCCACTTTACTTTTTGTAGGATCTCTTGGTGTGTCATTGGCTAATTTTATAGTACGAGTTAACTATCGACCAAAGTAGACATAAACCTAATAAGGACAGATAGAGCTGATTTTGGCAACCTTCATGGAAGGCTAAACAAAAATAACCTATATGAGCAACATATATAGAAATAAATTAAGATTCTCCCCCCTAAAACAACTCCGCATGCTTCAGCGTTTGTGTGGGTGCGGTATCGGTAGTAATGTGGAATAGCTCACTACCCTCGTAGCGGGGTGCTACGTGTACCTGTACTTCGCCTGCGTGCTGCCTGAATAACTGCAAGGCAAGCTCTGGGTCGTTATTATCTCTGGATAGGTGAGACAGGAAGAGATGGCTCATATACTCGGGCTTGTGTGCCAAAAAGAGGTCCAGCGCCTCTTTGTTAGACAAGTGCCCCAGTCCGCCACGTATACGGTTCTTCAGGCGTATGTGATACCTACCCTTCTCCAGCATCTCCGCATCGTAGTTAGACTCTAAGTATGCCGCATGGCACTGCCCCATGTAGTGCTTTAGGTTGTCGCACACGGCACCTATATCGGTAAACACACCAACGGTTATGCCCACATAGTTCACCACATAGCTAAATGGGTCTATGGCATCGTGCAGCTTGCTAAAGCCCGTCACCTTTATACCATTCACGTCTACCACTTCACCATGTTCTATTCTGCGGTATAGCTCCGGCTTAAATTTCAGGTGACTGACATAGTGCGTCTTATGATTCAGGTATGCGGGTATCTTATACCGCGACGATAGCAGTTGTGCTCCCTTTATATGGTCGGTATGCTCGTGTGTGATGAATATGGCGCGCACCTTGGCTATATTCAGCCCCATCTTCTTCATGCGTATCTCCGTCTCTCGGCAAGAGATACCTGCGTCTATCAACACAGCGTCTTGCCCGTTACTTATATAGTAACAGTTGCCATTGCTGCCCGAGTTGATGGATGCGGTATATAAAGACATAATTGGGGCTGCAAAGTAACGACATAAATGGTAAAGTAAGTTAACCTCTCGCCTTGCGCATCTCCTTCACTATTCTTCTCGTTCTCTTTTCTTCCCTTGCATTGTGTAGGGATATTACTGCCCACAGGGCAGCAGGTAGCCAGCCTATCAGTGTTATTTGTAGTATAAGGCACAGTATGGCACTCAATATCTTCCCTCTGAGAAAAAAGGACACTGGTGGGAGTAATATGGCTATTAGTATCATCATTGTAAAGGAGGCTAAAATTAGCTCATTCCTGGCAAAGATCATTTGCCGAGCACTAGGCTCTCAATATCTTTTCCATCTTCTTACCCCTTGCCAGCTCGTCTATCAGCTTATCCATATAGCGTACTTTCTGCACTATATCGTCCTCTATATCTTCTACACGGTAGCCACATATCAGTCCCGTTATCTTTGTCACATTGGGGTTCATCTGCGGAGCTTCTGCAAAAAAGGTCTCGAAGTCACTCTGCTTATCTATCTGCTCTTTTAGGCTCTGCTCATCATACCCCGTTAGCCAATAGATAATAGTATCTACCTCTTCTTTGGTATGCCCTTTTCTTTCTGCCTTTTGTATATATAACGGATACACACTTGAAAATAGCATTCTGTATATCCTTTCCGTTTTCTTGTCCATCAGTTGCAATTTACTTATATCCTCAATTATGATACTCTTCTGCACCTAAAAAGCTTAACTTTAATATACTATGACCAAAGCAATACACCTCTTACTATTTGCTATAATACTCTTTGCAGCCGTTGGGCTAAGCTCTTGCCATGCATCCAAGCGTAGCATTAGCGGCTGTGGCTGCCGCATGGAAATGCCATTGAGGTCGTAACGCATACTAACATCATCAATATTGCGTTCTATACTAAACCTTATAATATGAATAAGCTAATTACAGCAACATTCCTTATCCTGCTGATGGCTATTGGCAATACTTCTTGCAAAAAGACCAAAGCTGATGATATAAAAGTCTACCCAAATCCTGCTACTACTTACATAGTATTTGATGCCAGTGCTAGTGCAGGCAAGCACAAAGACGGAGAGATACACATAAAGAATACCGCCGGTGCTACCATCAAAGTCTTTAAGACATTGGACAATCCCATTATTCAATGGCAAATAGACTCTGTAGACCGTGGCGTGTATTTCTATACCTACAAGGCAGAGAAAATGAAGACACAAACAGGTAAGATACAGTTCAACTAAGCGCGAAATATCTGCTCAAAATTTCGTATATTCTAGGTTCACTAAACACGAATATGAGCACAAGCACACCTTCTATACATCAGGCCATTACCTATGGCATCAAAGTCATTTCCAAGCCTACAAAAGTAGTTCTCCTATCAGGTGTGGCCTCTGCTATATTGCTACCTATACTTGGCTTTTCATTATTGTGTTTGTTGCTATTGCCCATTAGCGTGCTGATATCCATACTATACAGCTCGCGAGCTACGGTAAAATGGAAACTATGGGCATACAAAAGCGTTAGCGATATACACCAACTGCAACGCTCAGCAGAGCTATCAGGTGTACTCATGAAGCACTCTTACAACAAGCTGGGCTTTGTAGTGAACAGCTATGAGCGAAATGAACTAAGACAACTACAACAGAAATTTGAAGAAGATGTAGCCTATACTGATGACCCCGCTATACCCGAAGAAGAGCACATCTACTCTAAACAAACCAGAGATATAGCACTCACCATGAATAATAAAGGCATCTACATTGTAGAAGCAGATACGCTATGCGAATGGGATAGAATAAATAACGAACGTATAGCCAACCTATCTTATAGCAAGATGAGCCCGCGCACAGGTGGCAGCATATCAGGAGGATCAGAAGAAGTACTGCGTTTTGAATGTGGTACGGTACGCTATGAATTCACTATGCGCTCACTAGCCATACCTACTTGGAAGCTAGACCTGCTTATCTATACCTATAAGAATCGCCACTATGCAACACAGCAACAATAATATCAGCGAAACTTCGTTACCCTCTTGATACTCAACCATTATTTATACAAAACGTTATAAAGAACATGAGAACAATTAAGCGATACACAAGCATGCTGATGCTATGTATGGGTATGCTGATACTGTCCGCAGCTCAGAGCCGTGCCGAAGAGGTTATCATTACCGTTAAGAACATTGAGAATAGCGATGGCAACTTCAAAGTACATGTATTCAATAGCAATAAGAGCTTTGAAGATAAGAATGCGTATAAGAAACTGACCTTTTCTAAAAAAGATGTAAGTAATGGTACACTAACCATTCGTGTAACATTACCACCGGGCGAGTATGGTATCTCTCTACTGGACGATGAGAATAAGAATGGTAAAATGGACTTCAATATGCTACATGTGCCTAAAGAAGGCTTCGGCTTTTCCGACTATTATCATACCAGCTTTTCAAAACCTGAGTACAATAGTTTCAAGTTCAACCTGGAAAAGAACACTACCAAAAAAGTAACCGTTAAGGTCCGATATATTTAAAGTCATTTTAGATACTACAACAAAGCCACCTCTTTCAAGGTGGCTTTATTATCAGATATATCTTCAAGCAACATGTTTGTCTACTTACTTGCCATCGTTTAATGAGTGATCACAACTGTTTGTTGTGCTTGGTATGCGCCTGCATCTACCGACAAGTAGTATATACCGTTTGGTAGTTTGGCAACATCAAGCTCTACAGTACCATAAGTGGCAGCTTGTGCTACTACTATCTGCCCCATTGCATTATACAATCGAATGTCAGCCTGAGTGGCATTGCTTGTATTCGGCATTTCTATGGTCAGTACATTTGTCGCTGGGTTAGGATATACCTTAACAGCATCAGATGTTGGCACCTGTGCTACGTTAGTAGGTTTATCAAAGATGGCGTACAAACATCCGTTAAGCACATCGTATTCATCCTCTGCCACATCTGTGTTGATAGCGTTCTCTTGTGCATTCTCTCTCTGCACCTCAGCACCTGTAAATATCGGTACAGAATTAATATCAGGAGCACTTATAGACACCTCACAATCCTCAACAGCGCTATTAGAGCCTACTGAATTTGTGCGTGAAATTGACAAGCTATTACCTGTACGATGCTCATAACCTAAAACCACTAAGTTATTTGGAGAAACCGCCAATATATCAGGATAGTTGATATAAGCCTGCTGCCAGTAGTATGCACGAAACACATCATGATCGTGACTACGATAGCCTACATTCTGCGGCTCTGCATAGTATAAGCTGGTCACTGCAAAGCTGCTCTTAGACACATTGGCGATGAAAGAAGGTGTACTTTCTGTCGGAGGGTCGAACGCGATCATACCTGCAACAAGTAGATTCTCGTCTGAGTTAGGATCAAAAGAAAGAGTAAAGCCCTCTACATCTGTACCATTGAATCTACCATATAGATCGTTTGCGGCAGTCATTACAATACTTGCTGCTGCTGAGCTTGCATTCTCTATAAGCTGTAGCTCAAAAGTATGTACAACGGAATTGTTACTCATTACATACAACTGGTCTTTATCTACATCGTAAACAGCATCCACACCACACTCATGGCTGTTTGTAGATATGGTTGTAAGGTCCCAAATGGTATTACCACCATAGTCTAATAATAGCTTAAGTGTAGAGATGATACCCGATCCGCTCACATTCTGATCTTTGTTTACAGACCCTGTAACGAATATACCCTTGCCCGGTATCTCGGTCAGGTCATTGGCCATGTTATGCTCATCTGCCGTAGCCGCACTGGTTATTTGGTTGATCCAGTTGACCCGTAACGAGCGATCTACGTTTAGCACAAAACCCATCTTGGTAGTATTCACATCCAAAATATCGTCCGACTCATAGCCTGCCACATAGTAAGACTCCGTATGCTTCGAATAGATGAGATCTAGCCCCGTACCATGATCGAAGCTACCCAACGGGTACTCTTGAAAATCCAAAACAGAGCCCGAACCTGCATCCAGTATCATGATAAAAGGTAGCTTACGAGAACCTGAGGTTTGCTGCACATAACCCGTAAGAGCCAATGTTTCATCAGGCCCTGCCTCCACATCAAAACAACGAGCATCATAAGCATTATCAAGGTCATACTCATTTTGCCACATCATGTTGCCTAATGCATCAAAACGTTTTACACCAACTGTCGTATTGGTCAATGCACCCGGTGGATATAATGTACCCGCCACAACATAATCATCTTTCACTTCAGCAATGCTAAAGTGGTTTTGGTCTTTACCATTCTCATAGGTTTTGCGCCATTCGTCTGCGCAATAAGAGAATTCAATGTCAGTAACAGCGAAGTCACTAGTAGCAGCAGGACTAGTGATCTGAAATCTCAAATTACCACTGGATGCCACACCAATTGGTGGTGTCCAGTTGAATGAAAAGTTATTGAACGACGAAGGGGAGTTTATAGTGATGGTACCTATTAGATTACCTGCATAAAAAACGTCCAAGGGAACGGGATTTGCGCCGAAACGGCTTGCACCTCTTAACCCTACCGTATAGTTTATACCGGCAGTAACACCACTGATAGAACGTTGCAACACCATAGTACTGGAAGCACCTGACCCAAAGTCTACTACCATCATATCAACACCACTAGGCGTAGATGGGAAACTGCCGCAAAAGTCATCAAAGGCAGTACCTATACCATACCTATTAGTTATACAACCGGGGGTTGTGGTAAGTGTCAACCCTGAAGAGTAGCCACTAAATCCGCTTGAAAAATCACTATTGGAGACCAGATTGATCTCATTAGAACATTGGGCATTTGCATTTTGGGGAGCTTGTGCGAAGAATGAGCACAATAGCATCGTAGCCGCATAGAGCATGCGTGTTTTCATAGTTTACATAGTTTAGGTTAAAAAAAGAGAAGATGACCTCTGATCAGAACGCCCTGTATCAAGACATTGCAGACCGGATCCGAAAGTAAGCTCAGTATTTGACCAAGAGCTAGTTCGTCACAGAAAATTTTATCCTCTCATGCACCTCTAATATAAAG
>CAZPDA010000119.1:0-9174 GCA_964585115.1 uncultured Flavipsychrobacter sp. | reverse complement strand
TTGGTTCAGAGCATCTGCCTTACAAGCAGAGGGTCCGCGGTTCGAATCCGTGTGCCTCCACAGAAAAAAGGCTTCAAGTATTTGAAGCCTTTTTTGTTTATAGTTTAGATCACCCACTGTCTTATAAAGAGAAAATAATCGATACAAAAAAGCGGGACTAATATCAGCCCCGCTCTAGACACTATTTATTTCCTATATTAATCTTGTCTCACAAATTTGAAGTTGACTATATTATCACCCTCAGATACTTGTAATAGATATATACCAGAAGCTAAGTCAGATACTACAATACCTGTTGAGCCAATGCTCTTACTATCACCCTTCATCACAGTACGCCCTGAGTAGTCTTTAATGGTCCAAGTTCCATTTAAAGAATGGCTTAATCCGCGTACCCATATATGATCTTTTACAGGATTAGGATATAGCCTTACCCCTTTACCATTAGGCACATTATTTACATCTGTAGTAATTTGGATATCAATAACGCGATCAGAAGTATCTGTACACCCTGATACATTATCAACAACTATAAGTTCCACATCTTTAAACCCAGTATTATTAAATGTATGCATGGGCTTAGCTTGAGTATACTTATTTCCGTCAACATCCCATGAGTAACTAACGCCAGAGGCAATAACCGCAGCAAACTCATAAGTTGCCAGGTTTTTCACTGTATATGAAAAACTAGCATCTGTAGCAGGTGCTTGGGTTACAGCAATCTGCGCACTATCACTACACCCATCAACGTCTGTTACCTTCAACTTATAGTTACCTGAAGTACCAATTATGGTACTTTGTGTTGTATCTCCATTACTCCAAGCATACTTACTCATACCTGCAGCCGCATTTAATGCTACTGGCGTGCTACCACAAACCATTGTATTGCCCGTAATGTTTGTAGAAGGAGCTGTTCTTACATTTACAACTACTGTATCATAATAATCATCGTTATATATATCTGTGATCTTCACTACATACTGTGTTGTACTGGCAGGTGTTGCCTTAGGAGCATCAGAAGATGCATTAGAAAGACCTGTAGCCGGAATCCATGTGTAAGTAATGACAGAGCGCTGTCCGGTAATTGTTGTAGACAAAGCTGTGGTTTCACCTTTACAAATAGTAGCATCGGCACCAGCATCAACTGTTTGCATTAACTCAGCACCATTTTCATCAGCACCAACATAAGAAGCTTTTACAAATCTTGTATTTCCATCAATATCTGCTGGCACACCAGTCAAATGATCGACTCTTAATGCCGCGTTACCTACTGACTGACCTGTTAAGTGAAGATCTGTATTGCTGGCAAATTGTACTTTTTCATTGAATGAATGCATACCGAACCCTGTATTCTTCCAATCGCTTACCGTTGGGTAGTCGATGCTCTTGTATACAGCAGCCACATAGGAGTTACTACTATCCGGAGCTATGAAATTATTCCAGTCAACGTTTGTTGCACTACCAGGAACTGCATAGTCGATTTTTAACGACGGACATTTCATCAAGCTATTTGATGTCCTAAAGTCAATATCTACGATGTTATTCAACACTTGAATATTTTTAATATCAAAACCTCTGTTTGGAGACTCTGTAACTAAGATACCACCACAAGGTTGCGTTACATTACCAGTACTATCAAGGTTAGCACTTGCAACAATTGTGTTATGTGCTATAAGGTCACTATCACCATGTACTGCTGCAATACCCCAAGCGCCGTCATTTTTGAAAGAACCTGTACCAAAAGATTCATACTTTGAAATAAAGTTGTTGATAATCTTATTCTTAGTAGCCTGACCATTACCTTCACCAGCTATCACTATTGGGTAGGCAAAGCCATTCGATGGGTATCTGTCAACATTCGGAGTAACGTTATATATCTTATTATTACTTACAGTAGTGTTTCGCACCCATCCACCACGGCTGCTAAGTGCATTCCCATTAATAACAGAACCTAACCATATACCTGTATGGAATACGTTGGCGATGTCATTATTCGTGATCAAAGAGCTATCAGTTTGGTTCATCATAATACCACTGTATCCTGAAGTATTTCTGATCTTATTATCCTTAATAATACATCCAGATTGCTCGAACATATAGATACCGGCTCTTTCAATGGTTAATGCAGAAGGATTAACAGCAGTATCTTCTCCTATTTCATTCCCGATAACTCTGTTACCATGCATCAAGTGATTGCTGTAACGACTTGCCGCAGCATAAACACCATAGTACACATCAGTGATCTTATTGTTCTTGATCACGTTAGAGTCATTGCTGGCACCATATTCACAACTGATACAATCATTAGTAAGTGAGTTAGAACCATCCAATAGTATACCCCAGTCAGAGAAGTTGCTTTGTGTACTACCAACTACATTACAGTTCATAACAGTATCTTTCATACAACCCTGACCAATTCCTAAAGACCTTAGACGAACAACACCGGCACCACCTACTGGGTTTCCTGTATATATACTTAAGTTTCTATCAGTACCTACATTACCTGCAGCCCCATTAAGCGTGTAGTAGTCACCACCAAAGAATACAATGTTTTGGTTTATCGGCGACTTGATCTTAACATCTGTATTTCCGGCAGCAGGATAAATGTTGATTCTATTACTATTTGAAGCACCTGTGATTTCGTAGAAGTTGATCGGGAAGCTTTCCATACCTGCATATAAACTATCAGTAAGAACTAAATTAACAGTAGCAGAAACACCTCTATTTTTCAGGTTGTGTGCCGCTTCTGTTAGCGACTCAAAATGATTTGTGCTTACTTGGTTACCTATAGTATAAGTACCTGCCATTGGTGTTAGGTCGATGGTTCTATTACCGACTGGGTTACCTCCAAACAGTAAATACTTATTACCATCTATTACCACGCTTTCCAATTCTGCATCGAAGCTTGCACCAGTAGTAGCACTGCTATTAATATCATAGCTTACCCAGAAATAGTTATTGCCTTCCAGCAAACCTTTCTCCACTTCAAATGCAAACTGACCATTGATCAGTACGGCTGAGCTTATCATAGAAGCTTTACTGTAAACACCGTTACGCTTACCCCAAAACAGATATGCTGTACTATTTTTGATATTGGCTAAGTTTGAAGTACCTGTAGGCTTGAATGTAATGCTATCCAAAGACTTAGGACTTAGGTAGCCTTCTGTTTCAATTCTTACTCTTAGTATCTCTTGCTTCTCATCTGAAGGGAAGATGTTTTTTGTGATCTGTTTGGCTACTGTATTCTTTAAGCTCATCTTTGACATTGGCTTACCATCAAACTCATCAGCACCAATGTCGATACCTAAACCACCACCATTGCTACTACCTGCAGGGCCCGGACGAGCATCGCCATTAATATCAGTAGATAACGAGAAGATATGCGGACCATTGTAACCACTACTTTCTAGTCTATTAGCCGTACTGCCATTGATCTCCAAATTGTATGGTTTGGTTGCAACATTTTTAAACGGAGGCATCATATTTAATGAATACGCGTCATTGCTTCCTAAACCATTAAAACCAAGGTATTCCTCAAAATTATTAGCTACACTGAAACCATTATCTGAAACCAATGGGTTGTTAGGTCCGGTATAGAAAATATTATTGTTACCAATATAGTCAGAAGAGAATGTACCGCCATTCTGATACATGGCTAAATTGGTAGAGCTTCCACCGCTACTTGTATTTACAAATATATTGTTGTGGAAAAAGTTTTTGTGTCCGGACCTTGTATAAATAACGGTACTAGTATACGGAGTATATCCTAACTGATACTGGTCATTATTCAGATATATCGTGTTATTATAAACATAGTTAGTAGTATTAGACCCCGTAAAATAGATGGCTTCTACTCTACCTTCCTTAGTGGTTATATCACTTATTTCGTTATTGTAGACCTTAAGGATAGATCCGTATGTAGAGTGACCTGATAGCGAGAATGCCCTAATGCTAACACCACCGGTAGCAAGAGAAGAACCTCTTAAATTATATATTTTATTACTGTAGATCTCACAATTACTACCGTAAGGGTATACATTTAATAAGTAGATAAAAGAAGAGTCTTCTATATCATACCAGCTATTATTCCATATTCTGTTATTTGAACCTGTAAAATCAAATGCATATAATGCGCCTCCGATATGATCGTAATAAATATTATTGTACATATCCAGCTTTGAATAACCTCTAATACTTGCTCCTCGCATGAAACCTCGAGAATGCTTAATAGTATTATCATGAATTTTCAGCTCACTTAAGTTTGCTGTACCTGTATAATACATGGCCGCTTTTTCTAAAACAGACTCATCAATTGACGACAGGCTCATGCAACTATCGAAAGTATTTTGAGCTATCTCAAGCCCATTATCAACACCTGAAACACTACCACTTGCTTGATAATTAATAAAACTATACCCGGTTGCTTTATTCAAATCACTCATCCATGGCTGTATCTTAAAGGTATTTTTCAATATTCTAGCAGAAGCATAATCAGTAATTGCTAGTTTGATCACGGAAGCACTTCCGTACCTACCATCAGATCTGAACTTATCGTAATCGGCAAACGTATTATCAGAGATCAATAACTGGTTTTGCTTTTCAGCATATATTGAACTGTTATTCTCTCCTGAATAATAGCTAAACGTTTCATCATAACATGTTGCAGCCAACTCTCGGAACTCACAGTTTATGATTTGGATATTTCTATCATTATATAGCTGAACATTACTTGAGTTTCCACTTTCTAACCAAAGTGCAGATGTCATTCTCTTAAAAGAAATATTCTTATACACCATGTTCTGGCATCTACCGTTAGTATCGGTTACGGTTACATTACTACCGCTAGCTGTGTAAGGAGACTGGTAGACACCTACAGAATACTTCATATACACATCTGCAGTATCTAGTGCAAAATGTATCTTACAATTCTGTATCGTAATGTTTTGACACGCATCTGAAGCGCTTTTTCTAGTTAAGTAGAAACCAAACTCCATGTTGTTTTTCAAGGTATTTACATCACGTGTAAATGTTGTAGCATCTACAAGATCAATACCATCAAAAGTCACATAATCACTACCTACCAGTTTGATAAACGCATCATTGTCCAATGGTTGGTCACCATTGGTTTGTTGATTGTTTTTTGTACCGTTCTTAGCACTCAAGATCACAACATTAGAGGCACCACCAAATTTTTTGAAAACGATAGGTGCACTTGCAGTACCTGTTGCTGTAAGAGTTAACATACCCTCAGTAAAAGTAGTACCACCTGCTACGAGGAAGGTAACACCAGGTACCGTTACACCTTGTGTATTCAAAGCATTAAATGCAGCTTGAAACGAGGTGTAGTTATTTGCCCCTGAACCTGTAGGGTCAATTGTTTTTACTCCTGACAACTGAGCTGAAGCTACCATTGTCGTAAGAGATAATATAAATGTTATAGCGTATCGTGCTATAGTATGATAATTCATCTTGTTAGTTTTTTACTGTAGAATAAATTTTTACTGTAGAATAAGTTTGCTGATCAATGCACTATCTCCATATACTACCTTGATCAAGTAGACACCTTTTGGCATTTTACTCACATCAATGCGGCTGGTATTTGCAGACAATTGCTCTATATCCATCTTCAACATCTTACCTGTAACATCAGCGATGATCACTTCAGTAACAGGGCTTGTACTTTCAATATCTACATAGGTGCTTGCAGGGTTAGGGTATAGTTTTATTTGTTTGTCCAGCGTTAAGCCATTAACACTTGTTGTCGTTTCATCATCAATGATGTTGATCGTTACTTTCTTAGTACCGGCATTGTTATCAGCACCCGGATTAGTGATAGCTAATACAACTGTTTTATTGGCATTGATAACATTATTATCAATGATCTTCACTACTAAGTCTTTAACACCACCTGTGTAAGGCATATAGCTTATCGTACCATTGCTTAGCTGGTATTCTTGGTTGACAACAGCAGTGCTTGAATTGTCAGCTACTACAGTAACCTCAGCATTCAAAGAGCTAGTATCAGAAAGGATCAATGGTATTAACACGTCACCTACATTTTCCAATACATTCACATCTCCTTGGCTGAAATCGATAGTTGGCTTATTCTCATCATCATTGATCAATAAAGTATCTGTATTTGTAGCAAATGATGCAGAATCGCTGATGAGTGTATATTCTATAAAGATGCTTTCTTGCTTCTCATACACTTGGTTATTCACCAAATTAATAGGTAGCGCTTTAGCGGTAATATCATTTGCAGGGAAAGTGATATCAACACTAGAAGTGTCGTAATCTTCACCCACCACTGCAGTACCTCCTGTTGCTTTTACATTGAATTTCAGATCGTGAGAAGATGGTATGTTTTTAGTAAAGCTGGCGTTAATAGCACCTGCATTTTCACTTGTGGCACTACTGTTTAATGTAATGATCGGCTTAGCCTCGTCATCTATAATTTTCACAGTGGTTATGCGATTATCATAGAAGGCGAAGTTTGCTCTTGCAAGCTTTAAGACTACATACCTATCACCATCATAAGTATTGTTATTAATTATCGGAAGATCGAAATTGAATGTATTACTTCCACCGTTTACAAAAGTCATTGCACTATTCTCATCAAGATAATAGTCTATACTGTCTAAAGCATTCCCATCTACATCTTCTATGTATACAGTTACTGTACTATCGTAAATACCGGTCTTGTTTATTTGCAAAGTTACCTTACCTACGCTCTCATTTACAGTATACATGCTGGTGTCAAAACCTACTGTAGGCCTATTAAGGTCAATACCCCAAAACGCTAAAGTTGCAGATCTTTCATGTGCTACAACTACTACATCTTTTCCACTTGCGTTTTGAGAAGCAGGTATTATAGTAATATATTCAGGACCTACGTCACCTGTCTCATTCACATAATCTCTGCTATTGTTATATGTAACAAAGCGTGCATTTGCTGGGTCTGTAATATTATAAACCATTATACCGCCAACTCTTTCAAGAGCAATAAATGCATAGACACTATCCCCAATTGCATATGCTTTTACCGCTTCCGGTTCAGGCCCTTTATTATCACTTCTACTTTTCAGGTCTGCTTCAGCTCCATCTTCATTATCACTATTGAATGCGTCTGGTACAAAGTGGTTAGAGTTTGTATCATTATAATAGGCAAATGTTCTTTTCTCAAACTCGGAACCACTGTCATAAATAAGGTTCATTGCGGTATCATAAATAGAGAAAGAACGTCCGCCCAAGCAATATAACTCATCATAAAAGCCATCATAATCATAGTCTCCCTCATAGAATGCAGAGCGGAGTCTACCTAATTTATCCTTATCTTGAGTTATATCGTACAAATAAGATGGCCTTACAACAAACCTTTTGTGATCTCTCCACCTTCTATCTTCATTTAGTTTCTCATCTCCTTCATTAGCAGTTAATATATATCGCTTTCCGTTGATCACTATATTGTCTATACCATCAGGCATTTTAATACCTTTCACAGGCCAGTTTTGAATTTCTACGTTATTATGATCATCAGAAGGATCTATTTCATAACCTGGAAGACTGTGATCGGTATAACCTGCAGGCATTAGTCGTACCACCTTTTTATTATCAATATCAATTACTGCTATTGAGTTATTCTCTTGCAGAGACACATAAGCATATTTATTATCATCAGTAATTGTGATATACTCCGGCTCTGCATCTTGCGCTATAGTAGCTCCTGGTATTACTATTCTGAAATTGTCGTGGCAAAATCGAACTTTTATATCATCAAACCCTGCGGATGCATTAGAAGAAGAAAGCTTTGCCAGCATTCTTACTCTTATCCACTGCGCAGTATCAGGTATTGCAACATCTATCTTTTTCCAACGGGTTGATGTATCTAACCAAACAGCATTACTCATATCCCAACCAGTACCGTTATTAAACTCTAGAATATAACCTACTGAGTCTTGACTTGTAATATTCTTTGCAAAGTATATGAATGAAAAATTAGCCGGCTTAGGTCTGTTACCCAATGAGCTTGACGCCAAAGTAATGCTATGCATATCTGTATTATTGGCTGCCGTATTGTTTACATACCAAAAGTCCGTTTCTTCCATACCATTACTGTTACCTCTACCTCTTCTTACTTTTTTTACCATTCCATCACCATCGTCTGTAATACCCCAAAATGAGCTAGAACTATTATAAGAAGCAGGAATAGCTGTATACGACCATTGACTAGAAAAAGAATCAACATCGTTACCTACAGGGAAGGTTTGGTATATCCAGTTGAACTTTTGAAAGTTCAATGTTGTCACATTATTTTGAGTAAGATTTGCAGCACCTGGGGTCATATTTATAATAGATACAGAACCTTCAGGATCTCCAAGAAACCATTCAGAGTCTCCGATCTCACCTTCGTTTGCCACTAATAGTTTATTACCATTAGGCGAATAGGTTAACATATCAGGCATTACACCTACCACTACCTTATTGATATAAGTACCCGCAGTATCATAAAATAGAACCGCTCCATTATCATAAAAACCATTTACACCTTCTACTGCTACAGCCACAATACCATCGTGTACTGCTACACAGTTAATTCCTGAATAAGGGGCAATTGACACTCTATACAATTGAGTCGGATTGTAAATATCACTTACGTCTACAATGTTAAATGACTTGTCATCTCCATTAGTACTAAAAACTCTGCGTGAACTAGAGTCGTAAACAACAGTTTCAGAATTTGCAACCTCTCCATCATCTCCAAGACCGGAGTCCCACCTACTTAACAGGGATAGAGAGATCGATTGCGAATAACCACTGAAACTATACAGCAGCATTGCACTAATAATTGTAATTAAGAATTTCATAAGTCGAGTTTGAATTTGAGCGCAAAGGTTCTACTTACAGATTAACAGTAGGTCAGTATCATGTTATCAATCACGAAGCCTTCCTTAACTTTATGTGACTTACTTCCAAAGTATTAACAGTGGAATATTCTAGACATAGCAATTATTATAAGTACAAGTAAATAATCCAAAAACATATAAAATAGCACCATACACAATCATATTATTAACAGTGAATTAAATGACTTCACATTCAGGAAACACAGTATAAAATAGTTAACACTCATATAACAATAACATCACTGATATTAACTGTTTTTAAAGCCCTTTTTAC
>CAZPDA010000118.1:0-9288 GCA_964585115.1 uncultured Flavipsychrobacter sp. | reverse complement strand
CTTATATATAGTTCAAGGGTCAATGTATCTACATTAGGTCTTGTAGGTCTTTTAATAAAGTATTGTGCAACATTCATAGGTACATAAGCTGTGCCTGATATGCCTTTCTCTGCATCTTTATAATGTTCATCTACAGTAGGGAAGCTTAGTCTGTATACTACAGAATCTTCGGGAAATCTATTATCCTGTGCAAAGACATCTGTGCCTCCTCCAATATTACCATCGCCATCCCTAAATCTAAAGGAAATTAATAGAGTATCTTCGCCTGCGCCTGCAAAAACACTATCAGTCGATATTTGTAGATTAGCAATGTAAGGTTCTGAAGGCTCATTATATTTTTTACATGCTGATACGAAGATCGCAATAAGCGCAAGTATGGCAAGTGTTATTCTCATATCTTTCAAAGTTAATGAAAGTGTTAAATAAATTATATCAAAATAAAGAGGAGTTAATTAATGCAATAAACGCAAACAACTTTGAGAATATTGCTTTAGTGGTATTCCGCTTCCATTATGAGAACTGTACGATATACAAGCAATATGTAGACTTGCTTAAAGTGAAGCCTGAGAGCGTTAAGTACTTGCATGATATTCCATTCTTACCTATATCTTTCTTTAAAACACATAGAGTATGGTCAGCCGGAGAAAGACCTGTAGAAAATACTTTTGAAAGCAGTGGTACTACAGGCTTGGATACTAGTAAGCACTATGTAGCAGATGAGCAGCTCTACCGAGCATCGCTAATAAAAGGGTTTGAACAAGAGTATGGTTCTATAAAAGACTATACTGTTGTGGCATTATTACCATCATATCTAGAGCGTTCTAATGCATCGCTTGTTCACATGGTCAAGGTGTTTATGGAGCTGAGCGGCAAGGCAGGCAATGGTTTCTATTTGGATGATAGAGCAGCGTTAGCTAAACAATTAAAGTCTCTAAAGGAGAAGGGAGAACGTGTTTTGTTAATAGGGGTCACTTTTGCTTTGCTTGATTTTGCAGAGGAATATCCAATGGACCTTTCAGGCATAACTGTAATGGAGACAGGTGGAATGAAGGGACGTAGAGAGGAAATGACAAGAGAGCAAGTGCATAGCTACTTAAAGCAACAGTTCAAGTTGGATGCTATACATTCAGAATATGGAATGACTGAATTATTATCACAAGGGTATGCACCTAAAGATGGTGTTTACAAGCCCGCACCTACCATGAAAGTATTATTAAGAGATATGAGCGACCCGTTGCAAATAATGGATAAAGGTCAAGGATTGATAAATGTGGTAGACTTGGCGAATGTCTATTCTTGTAGCTTCATAGGTACTGATGACATTGGGCGAGTATATGAGGATGGTTCATTTGAGGTGCTAGGTCGTGCAGACCATTCTGCACTAAGAGGGTGCAGCCTGATGGCTATTTAATAGCTCTATTTGAATATTGTTTTAGCCTCGTTTATGACGAGGTTTTTATTTGTCTAAAATTTATTTTTTAGATTGGTCTAAAAATGTAATTTTGTAATATCGAAATTGATAAAAGGCCAAAAAGATGAAAAAAGGACTACTATTAATAGCACTACTATTAATAGCACATATTGTACAAGCGCAGAATAGAAAAGTATCAGGTGTGGTGTTAGATGCCATTACCCATGAGCCGCTGCCATATAGTACAGTAGTAGCAGGCAGTAATAATGGCACGCAAACTGATGATAACGGTAGGTTTGACTTAGTAGTGAGTGATAACACAACTAGCTTGATAGTAGGATATATAGGTTATAGGTCAGATACTGTAACATTGAAAAGAGGAAAGTCTTTTTATAGTGTATCCCTACAGCCTGAAGGTGGTGCTATGAGTGAGGTAGTAGTGACTGGTACCATGAAGGAGGTAAGCAGAATGAATAGTCCTATACCTGTAGAGGTCATTACGCCCAAGTTCTTTAGGAAAAACCCAACACCTAATCTGTTTGAAGCTGTAGGTATGGTGAATGGTGTGCAGCCACAAATAGGCTGTAACGTGTGTAATACAGGAGATATACATATAAATGGTATGGAGGGGCCGTACACTATGATACTAATAGATGGTATGCCAATAGTTAGTAGTCTGTCTACCGTGTATGGATTAAGCGGTATACCTAATAGCATAGTAGAGCGAGTGGAAGTGGTAAAAGGACCTGCTTCATCTCTTTATGGCTCAGAAGCTATGGGTGGTGTTATAAATGTCATCACAAAGAAACCTGAGCATGCTCCTTTATTCTCAGTAGACCTAATGGGAACTACATGGAATGAGTATAATACGGACATATCCGGTAAGTTTGTTGTAGGTAAAGTGCAAAACCTATTGGGTGTCAATTACTTTAACTATAGTAAACCCTATGATAAGAACGGAGATGGTTTTACTGATGTTACTTTGCAAGACCGTATATCTGTATTCAATAAAGTAAGTCTGCAACGTAAAGAGAATCGTTTGGCAAGCCTAGCTGCTAGATATGTATATGAAGACCGCTGGGGTGGAGAAATGGGGTGGAATAGTGACTGGAGAGGCTCGGACTCTATATATGGTGAGAGTATATATACTAAGCGTTGGGAGCTGATAGCCATGTATCAATTGCCTGTTAAGGAGCGCATATTTACACAATTCTCTTACAACTGGCACGACCAGAACTCATACTATGGCAACACGCCCTATATGGCGCAGCAAAGAGTTGCTTTTGCACAAGCCTATTGGGATAAGTCAATTGGTAATAGGCATAACTTATTATTAGGGGCATCATTCAGGCATACCTACTATGATGATAACACCCCTGGTACTGCCAGTGCAGATACACTGAACCCTGAGAATGCGCCCTCTATTACACCGTTGCCCGGTGTGTTTGTACAAGAAGAATGGTCTATATCAGATGCACATACTTTGCTGCTGGGCTATCGGTATGACTATGATAGGAACCATGGTCATGTACACTCGCCACGCATGGCATATAAATACTCCCCAAACAAGCGTAATACATTCAGAGCAAGTTTTGGTACGGGGTATAGGGTAGTTAATCTATTTACAGAAGACCATGCGGCATTATCAGGAGCTAGAGAGGTAGTAATAGCAGAAGAACTAAAGCCTGAGCGTTCTTATAATAGTAATATTAACTATGTGAGAAGTATCAAGACAAACCCAATATATATAAATGTAGATATAACAGGTTTCTACTCCTACTTTACCAATAAAATAGTAGGAGACTTTGATACACACCCTAATAAGATAATATACGACAACCTGAAAGGGCATGCAGTATCGCAAGGGGTATCGCTGAATACCAATTTTGTGTTCAACTTTCCATTGAAGATAAATGCAGGTGTAACATATATGGATGTGTACTTGAATGAAGATAATGGTACAGGGCAACTGGATAGAACCCGACAATTGTATGCACCAAAATGGTCGGGCAACTATGTAGCGAGTTATACTTTGCCAAAGCAGCTGATCACTATTGACCTGACCGGTAAACTCAATGGGCCAATGCGTTTGCCGATATTGCCTAATGATTACAGACCTGAATATTCCCCATGGTATACTATCGTGAATGTGCAAGTGAGTAAGAAGTTCAAAAAAGGGATAGAGCTGTATGGTGGTGTGAAAAATCTATTCAATTTTATACCTGAAGACCCGATAATGCGTCCTTTCGACCCATTTGATAAATATGCGGATGACCCTGATAGCAACCCTAATGGATATACCTTTGACCCAAGTTATAACTATGCATCTATGCAAGGGATAAGAGGATTCTTTGGTGTTAGGTATTCTATAGATAGATAACAGACTATTGTTTATTTTTACAAGGCTACCGAACAGGTAGCCTTTTTATTATTATGGAGTTTTATACAATTATTACCGTCATTATTTCTATTTCAGCTGTTTTCGCATATATCAATTTCAGGTTCATAAAGCTACCTGTTACTATAGGTATAATGGTGTTATCACTGTTGTTTTCAGTAATGCTGGTGACTATAGGGCATTATACGCCATCTATTACGTCCAACCTCGTCAGTATGATACATTCAATAGACTTTCATGAGCTATTGATGAATATAATGCTGAGTTTCCTGCTATTTGCAGGAGCGATACATATAAATGCGCAAAGCCTGAAGAAAGAGCTAGTACCTGTCATTACACTAGCTACGGTGGGTATATTGATATCTACATTTATAATAGGAGGGCTTGTATACTATTTGTTTGCGGCTTTCAATACTCCTGTAGACTTTATTTATTGTCTATTGTTCGGGGCATTGATATCACCTACAGACCCGATAGCGGTATTGGGCATCTTGAAGAAAGCAGGGATAGCAAAATCTATGGAGCTGAAGATATCAGGAGAATCGCTGTTCAACGATGGGGTAGCCGTAGTAGTATTTTTAGCCATATATCAGATAGCTAGTAATGGTGCAGGTGAGGTGTCTATGGGAGAGATAGCAACGCTATTCTTTGAAGAAGCTATAGGCGGTTTGCTATACGGACTAGGATTGGGCTTGTTAGGTTTCTACTTATTACGCTCTATTGATAACTATCAGGTAGAGGTGTTGATAACGCTTGCTATTGTGATGGGAGGCTACTCCTTGGCACATTATATACATGTGTCAGGTCCATTAGCAATGGTAATAGCGGGTATTATAACTGGTAATCAGGGTAAGAGTTTGGCGATGTCAGATACTACAAGAGATTATTTGGGTAAGTTTTGGGAGCTGGTAGATGATATATTGAACACCATCCTCTTCTTATTGATAGGTTTTGAGGTATTGGTGATAAAGGTCAATTCAACTATCCTTACCATAGGTGCTATTACTATATTGATCGTATTGTTGGCTAGATGGATAGCCGTAGCATTCCCGGTATTGCTAATGAAGCTGCGTATCAAATTTGAGAAAAATGCCATCGCTATCCTTACTTGGGGAGGTTTACGAGGAGGTATATCTGTAGCGTTAGCACTATCCTTACCGGAGCAGATGCATCGTAATGAGTTGGTAACGATTACCTACGTAGTGGTTATTTTCTCTATTATTGTACAAGGATTAACTATAGGGAAGGTATCACAACGACTGATGAAGCCTTAGAAAAACAACTATTTTCTGGTAGTGTTGTTAATCAAGCTTATACACTTTAATATTGTAGTTAAGTATTAGCAATGGCCTTATATGAATAGAATTGCCGCTATATGTGTACTCATTATATCTTTATTCCTTTCGCAGGCGGGCTATGCCCAGTCTGATGAGGATACGAGCAGTGCAAAAGAAGACTCTGCAAAGAATGCGACCTTAGTTGCTAATACAAAGTATCTGGAAAAGCTTGACTCTATCAAGCGGGCTGATTCAGTAAGACGTGCTGATCTGGAGTCGCAACTTAATGCACTAAAGACCACTGATAACATCAAAAAGCAAGAGCTTTTAAAGCAGCTAGATGATATTAAAGCAGCACAGCAAGAGGTGCTAAGGCAGAAAAAAGCTAAGATTGACTCCCTCAAGCAGTTTGTAAAAGGTTTTCCCGTAGTTTTCTTTCAGGATACTATGTTCTACGTGTACACAACACTTGGGCCTTATTCTCCACAATCCAGAGCTAAGAATATAGTTGCGAACATAAAAGAGATAGAAGATAAGAGTAAGTATAGTGCCGATTCTCTAGTGGTAAGTAGCTATGATGAAACTGCAAATGTTATTTACAATGACGGAGAGGAGCATGTAGTAGTACTAAGTGTAACTGATAAGGATGCTATATGGATGGGTAGGTCTAAAGAAGAGCTTGCTGCACAGTATAGAGAGAAGATAGTATTAAGTATTGATGCATATAAAGATGCAACCAGCCTAAAGACATTACTAAAAGAGATAGGGCTAGCCTTGCTGGTCATCATATTTGTAGTAGTCTTAGTAAGGTATATTACTAAGTTCTATAAATGGTTGCTCCTAAAAATATACAAGGGGCGTAATACATGGGTGAAAGGTGTGAAGATCAGGAACTACGAGCTCTTTACGGTGCAAAGCCAAATGAGTGCGATGAAGTTTGTGCTGAATGCTATACGTTGGCTCATCATCATTCTTACTATATATCTGGCATTCCCTGTATTGTTCAAGATATTCCCGTGGACAGAGGACTTTGCCAATACGATGTTTGGCTATGTGCTTACACCACTTAAGAAAATAATGTTAGGTATATGGCATTACTTACCTAACCTCATCACTATTATAGTGATCATATTCGTATTCCGTTATGTGAATAAGGGTATCAAGTTTCTAAGGGATGAAGTAAAATCAGGTGCATTGCATATACCTGGTTTCTACCCTGATTGGGCTACACCAACTTATCAGATCATACGCATACTGATGTTTGCATTCATGTTGGTCGTGATATTCCCATATCTACCGGGGTCAGATTCTCCTGTATTCAGAGGGGTGTCGGTGTTCTTGGGTGTGTTATTTACGTTTGGTTCTTCGGGGTCATTATCAAACATAGTAGCAGGTTTGATACTTACGTATATGCGAGCATTCAAGATAGGGGATCGAGTGAAGATAGGTGATGTGACAGGTGATATCATAGAAAGAACACTGTTGGTAACGCGTATCAGGACGATCAAGAATGAAGATATAACCATACCTAATGCTACTGTGATGAACAATCACACTATTAATTACACTTCTGCATCAAAGCGTTTGGGTTTGATCGTTCATACCACTATTACTATAGGGTATGATGTGCCATGGAGAAAAGTACATGAGCTACTGATAGATGCTGCATTGAGTACAGAAATGATACAGCAGTTCCCTAAGCCTTTTGTTTTGCAGACCAGTTTGGATGACTACTATGTTAGTTACCAGATAAACGCATATACTAAAAAGCCGGCAAAGCAAGCCGTTATATATTCTAACTTACACCAGAATATACAAGATAAGTTCAATGAAGCAGGCGTTGAGATCATGTCGCCACACTATCAAACACTCAGAGACGGAAACCAAACTACGATACCTGCAGATTACTTACCCGATGATTATATGCCACCACCATTCAACGTGAAGTATGATGGCGATAAGCCCAAAGGGGCGAACTAATTTGAGGTATTAGATTTTGGTTTTTAAGTAGAATTAATTGAACATTTACAACAATATTGACCTCAAGCTTGTAGGTAAACAGAACAATAGCTAAGTAGAATATTACGATATGAGCCACCCGAAGAAGTTAAAGCAATTAGCAGCCACAGCCATTTGTGGTAACGATATTACATCTTCATGTTTATATGTATCAGCACTAACAATAATCTATGCAGGTCAATATGCATGGATATCTCTATTGATAGTAGCAGCAGTATTATTCTTATTCAGAAAGATATATGGTGAGGTTGTAGGAGCACTCCCATTGAATGGTGGTGCATATAACGTGTTGCTGAATACTACCAGTAAAAGTAACGCTTCGGTTGCCGCCTGTTTGACCATACTCTCCTATATGGCTACCGCTGTAATATCAGCCAGTGAAGGGATGCACTATCTGCATAGTATGTTTCATGGGTTGAATATCACCTTTGCAACCATAGCTTTATTAGGCTTCTTCCTGTTGTTGACCATTCTCGGTATATCAGAATCTTCGGTTGTCGCTATTATCATATTTGTGATACACCTTACTACTATGGCACTCTTGATATTTACAGGGATATGGTTTGTAGCAAGCAATGGTTTAGATATTGCTAGTATGAACTTTAGCCTTCCAGTGAAAGAAGGGAGTATAACAATGGCATTGTTCTTTGGTTTTAGTACAGCCATGTTAGGTATCTCAGGGTTTGAAAGTTCTGCAAACTTTGTAGAGGAGCAAGATAAAGGTGTGTTCCCTAAGACACTTAGAAATATGTGGGTTGCGGTATCTATCATTAATCCGCTAATGGCCTTAGTAGTAATATCTGTAATGCCAATTGGAGATGTAGAACCTAATAAAAATGCTTTGCTTTCCCATCTAGGAAGTGTTGCCGGAGGTGATGGTTTTGGTAGTACATTGTCTACTATCGTATCTATAGATGCGGTATTGGTATTGAGTGGTGCGGTACTTACCTCTTATGTGGGTGTTAGTGGTTTGATAAAAAGGATGACACTAGATAGAGTGTTGCCTCAAGTATTACTGAAAGAAACGAAGAAGGGTAGTCCATGGATGATCTTATTGATATTCTTCTTGTTGTGCTTGTCTGTACTGTTTATTTCTGAAGGTGACCTGGGGGTACTTGCCGGTGTTTATACTATATCATTCTTATGTGTGATGATATACTTTGGATATGGTAACTTCTTGCTTAAGATAAAGCGTGCAAGATTGCCACGTCCTGAATACGCACATCCTATCATGGTAGCTATAGCAGTATTAGCATTGGTAATAGCAATATATGGTAATATCCAAATGCACCCGGATTACTTGGTATTCTTCCTGAACTACTTTGTGCCTGCAATGCTTATCATATACATCTTCTTAAGGCGTAATGAGATGTTGCAGTATTTGCTGGTGTTGGCTAATAGTTTCTTTGATACATTGCAGAAGATAGCACATAAAAGCCGCGTGACATTGAAACGTGCGATCAGGAAATTGTCCGGTCAGGAGTTCGTTTACTTTACTAAGGGTGACGATATCTCTATACTTAATAAGGTAATGATATACGTTTCTCAGAATGAGATCACAAGAAGGTTGAAGATCGTTACAGTTGTGAATGAAGAAAAGAAGATATCAGAACAGTTCTTGCAAGATTTTGAAGTTTTGGATAGAGCTTATCCTGAGATCAAGATAGAGTTCATTCAGATAAAAGGAGAGTTTGGCCCAGATCTGATAAACAAGTTAAGTGCTGAGTGGAAAATACCTCAAAACTTTATGTTCATCAGTTCACCAAGTGATAGATTTACGCATAGAGTTGAAGATCTTGGAGGAGTAAGACTGATCATATAACAGGTCAGAAAAAAGCATCCTCAATATGTTTTAGTTCTTTTACGTCACCGTTCTTTAGTAGAATGCTAATGATGTCAAAGCGGAGCTGTTCATATTGAGGGTGTTGATATAAGAACTCGTCTGCGGCAGCTTTTAGGTAGGTCTGCTTCTTAGCGTTCACGGCTTCTTCAGGAAAACCAAAGTCAAAGCTTGTACGGGTCTTTACTTCAATGAAAATAAGTAAGTTATTAAAGGTCGCAATAATGTCAACCTCCTTCTTTTCGTGTCTCCAGTTGGTGTAAAGGATATTATAGCCTAAATTTTCTAAAAAGTTTCTGGCAATTTGTTCTCCTTTTATGCCAGTTTCTTTATGTTTGGTCAT
>CAZPDA010000117.1:0-9346 GCA_964585115.1 uncultured Flavipsychrobacter sp. | reverse complement strand
GTACCCTTTTCTGGGTCAGATCCACATGCCATGCACAGAGCTTTTATATGAATGTTATTATATAAAAAAACTACTCCTCCTCTTCTAGCTTCTTATCCGTAAGGTCGCGAGTCACTTTTACATAGCCGATCACTTCGTCATCATTATCGTGTATAGCCGTCACTACTACAGAGCCCCAAAACCTTGTACCATCTTTCTTAATGCGCCAGCCCTCATGATAAGCTCTACCATTCTTCTTAGCATCAGCAAGTATAGTACCGGGTAGCTTATCTGTCCTATCGCCATCGCTATAGAATATGCTGAAGTTCTTGCCTATTATCTCTTTGGCACGATAGCCCTTTATCTTTTGTGCCCCTTTGTTCCAGCGTTCTATATTGCCATCTACATCCAGCAGTATTATGGCATAGTCTTCTATCTCGTCTATTATCTTTCGGCTGCGTTCTTCGGCAAGGCTTAGCGAGTCTTGAGTATTTTTTATATCGGTAAGGTCTCGGGTCACTTTTATAAACCCGATAATCGAACCATCATTATCATGTATAGCTGTTATCACATCGCTACCCCAAAAGCCCGTACCATCTTTCTTGATACGCCAGCCAGTGTTTCTTGCTACGCCATTATCCTCGGCAGTGCGTAGTAAAAGTTCAGGTAGTTTCTTTGCTCTATCCTCGTCAGAGAAGCATTGCCCATAGTCTTTTGCTACTATATCTTGAGCTTTGTACCCTTTCATCTTTTCTGCTCCACGGTTCCAGTTCTCTATATGCCCTGTTTTGTCCAGAAGTATTATAGCGTAGTCCTCTATCTCTTCCACTACTTTGTTGAAGTTGGTAAGCTTCATATCCTTATTACCCATCGTCTCATTCACTATGGAGTGTATCTTGCCGTCCAGTATGTCGGTAGCTTTTGTTATCATTTTCAGCCAGTCGTCATCTACCTCGTGCTGTCCGTCCCTTACCAAGTTCACCAGCCCTATAACAGAGGTCAGCGGTTGGCGTATCTCATGAGATTGCAACTGTGCTATCTGCCTTAAAGATTCGTTCTTCTCTTCCAGCTCTTCCAGCTTTTGAGACAAAGCCATTTTGCTCAATTCCATCTCCATCAGGTATACTACTTGCTTTGATAGGGATACTAATATCTTATACTGCTGTTCGGTAAGGTCGTTGGGCTGCAGGTCATACAGGCATAGTGTACCCAGCTTATAGCCATTGCTCATTACCAATGGTGCACCTGCATAAAAACGCACTTCTGGTGCTTGGTGTACCAACGGATTATCATCAAAACGTTGGTCTTTAGTAGCATCTGGTATCACCAATACACCATCACTAACTATAGCATGCTGGCAAAAAGAAATAGCTCTTGGCGACTCTTTGATATCCACACCTGTGGCCACCTTCACCCAGTTGGTCTCTTTATCCAGCAGAGTGATTAGCGATATGGGCGTACCACATAACTCCGAAGCAAGGTCTGTTATCTCCTTGAATTCATTTACACCATCAAAGTCTATAGTGAGGTACCTTTTTACCTCGTCCAATCGTTTTATTTCTTCTGCACTCATTCCTGTTACTTTTGCAGTACAATATTATTACAAAATTGCAACAGTAAAAGTTTACGACGTATCCCTAATATTAGTAGTTGATGCTATTGAGGTGTGAATGAGAAATGTACTATTCCTTCACCAATCGTCTGTGCAATATACCTTTCACTGTTTGTAGCCTGATGAGATATACACCCCGTGGCAGGTCTTTGATACTTAGCTTTTCTTGGGGTAGATGCACCTGCTTTTGCAACACACCACTCATGCTGTAGATAGAAAGCTGCTGAACATCGCCCCTTATTGAGATATGGTCTTGTGCGGGGTTTGGGTAGATGCTGATAGCGTCATCATTACTTAGTAATGGTGCAGATACTACTTGCTTCATATCAAAACAATGGTCGGGCAGGTTGTGCGTAGGCGGATACATATTAGTATCAATATCCAATATACTGTAGGGAGTGACGCAGAGATGTTTAAAGAAAGAACTAAGACTATAAACACCGATATACAGGTCGGTAACTACAGTACGCTTTTGAAGAAACCCTGTGCCTGATGAAGCCTCATTGTAGTATGGACGCACGACAAGTGTATCACCTTGTAAGTATTACTTATAGTACATCATACCAAATGTACCCGTCTGTAATACATTATCTGCTTCGGCTGTGACCCTTACTGAGAGAGCCTGGTTGATGCTATTGTACATAGGGTCTACAGCGGTGACCCGCCAAATGGTCTGCGCATGGGTGGCAGTAGAAAGCAGCAGAAGAAGGAGTAAGGTGTATATCTGTTTCATAGCTAGGTGTTGCTGCAACTATAGACAGACGTAAACAACAAAAAGTTGGCAAAAATGCAAAAAACAGTTCAGAATCAGATAAGACATTGATGATGTATCTTGATATACAGTTCCTTACATTTACTACTGCATGAAAGAAAAGATAAACGACTGGCTCAACACCTACCTACCCTTAGCAAAAGCATCTGACAGAGATGTATACAGCCTGCATATTGAAGAATGGGCAGATACAGAGAACCTTGATCAGCAAGAGTTATTCGATATTACCTTAAATATCTTTAACGATATATGTGCTGTGGTAAAGAACCTAGACCTGAGCGATTGCAAACTGTTCCTATCTATGGAGTTACTTGCTCGCCCTACTCCGTTCACACACAAACCTAGAGACTATCAAGAACTTATAGAGATGATAGATACTCGGTGGGACAACCCTGAAGTATTGCTATACAAACCCCAACTACCTGAAACGAATATTCAAGATATAAGCGAACAGTTTGTAGAAGGACTACCCATTCTCTTCCCTATACACTTTAGCGAAATAAGAACAGAAGGCATACTGACCTATATGGAATACCCCGATATTCCTGACGATGAAGACACTGAATATAGACGGTTTCTCAACTTCTACCTAAAAGAGCAAACTACTAGCCGATAGGTAATACTATCACTTACACCACTCCACCCTTGTATTAGTGCCTAAGCGGTGTGCCTCGTAGTTGTACGGATTGTAAAAACCACAATCATTGCTAGTAGCATTCATACGCCCTAGCTCATAGGTAGCATCCATCAGGTTGGCATCCAAGTAGAAATACCTGCTCAGGTCGGCAAATACTTTGCTTTGGCTGCGGACACTCTCCATAGTCTTATGAAAGTAGGTATTGAAGATATAATGCTCTTGAGACTGAAGCCCGTATATGGTGGCCATAGCGGTGTGTTCGGCAAGGTCTTTCTTACCGCGCGACCCATGATACATGAGGATATTGCCCCGCATAGTGCCTGACGATGCCACCTCGCTACGGTTGCGCGCTTCCATGTAGGGAGTGCCTAGCATTAAGGAGTTGCCAAAGTCGAACTTACTATCGTAGGTGGTGAGCATGTAGACGAATGTGCCGAGTGTTACCGGCATTATTTTGCCTTGCAGGGTCAGCTCTTGCTGCCAGTCGAACTCTAAACGCATGAAGCCCACATACAGATTGTAGTGAGAGAACACGGGGCGATGCAATGCCGCATTTTCCATAATGGATAGCCCTGCATTATGTATCAGCTTGCTACCCCATCCGCCATATATCAGTGCACCTCTGTTGCCCTGCACGGTAGCATTGGTCACCTTCTTGCCCGTGTATAGCAGCGCACCACCTATGCAGCCATACTTGAACCCTTTCAAAAATACAGGGAAGAAGGGCTCCCCTTTAGGCTTATTGATCGCTGCACCAAAACCCGTTGTGACACCACCAAACAACACATTGGTAGCCAGCAGGCGGGCATCTTGCTCATCCATAAACTGTGCATGCGCACGGGGTATTGCCAAAGCAAATATCAGTAGTAAGGCGAGTAATGGTCTCTTCATATCAGGTCTATGTTTCAGGGTTGTCTGTACACTTGGCAGCCTTCAGCACGGGTATACAGCTACAAGTATCAAGCCAAGAATAATAAATAACAAAGACAGTATTGTATTCAGCATAAGCGTACTTACGCTGCGGCACAAGCGAAAATAAGCGTCGGCAGTTTTCGGCTAAGTAAAGAAAAGAATAACATAACATAGAAAAGAAGAGGATAGAATAGAAGAACAAGTAAGTGACAACGACACCGTCTTTTGCACAGGGTGATAATACGGGAGCAGCAAGGGGTAATAACACCCATGCATAAACGAATTAGCGAGTATAGATTTACCACCTACACAACACCCCCACTTTTAATACGTGCCTCCTTGACCATAACAAGGGGGCTTTTTTTATTTGGACCATCAACTATTAAAAAATAGTTCATATATTAGTATCCTATTCACCATAAAAACCAACAACCATGACACCAACAACCATCAACCAACAGACCATTCATTTCGGCACTACTATTTATTCCGCCGCATATTCATATCTACACGATCGTTCATTCCCAATATCTCTGTACCAGTATATAGCACCCGCTTAGTTCATTATCACAACTAATTTTCGTGCTAAAATGCTATAGGCATACTTATGTCCATAGCATACCTATTCCGTTTTTTTTTCTTAACCATAAAACATAAATTAACTATGAAAAAGTCACTAATGATCACGGCATTCTTATGCCTGCTTTCTGCGTTTGCTTATGCACAGACGCCATCTTACACATCTTTAACTATCAACAATAGCACACCATGTACCGTATACATGCTGCTGGGTGGCAACACTAGTGGAGGGGCATGCACTCCAGATCAAATGAGTAGTGTAATTGCGATAGCCCCCGGCTCTACAACATTTGATGCAGGCGGCGTACCCGGAGGTATGGGATCGCTAAGCTCCGGAGATATTTTCACCTTTATAGAGCTATACACCAGTCAGCCTACACCTAGCAATATGTGTGCTGTTATCCATGCATATAACTTTGATATATGTGCCGCTACGACTACCACCCCTCCAGTTGGTCGTACAGGTGTAAACTTTGATAACTGGAATGGCGCTACATGTAACTCTTGTGGCACTTTTGATGTAAGCTTTACCAACAGTACATCTACTAACCTAATAATGGATATTCAGTAGCAGAACAAGTACTTACCAACAATACAAGCCTCCTCTCCTCAGAGGGGGCTTTTTTATGCCGTTAACAAAAATTGGGTGTTTTCACCCGTACATAATAAATAATTATCATGTAACTTGCATAAAGATTATTTACAATATTTTATCACTTTTTAGAAAACCATTATCATGAAAACATTATTCTTATCAGTAGTACTACTGTGTACTATCGCTTTTACCACACAAGCACAAGTAAAGAACATCACCGTACAAAACAATAGCACGCACACCGTGAGTGTGATACTGCATGGTGACCCTACAGGTATTTGTGGTACTCCTTACCTCAGCAATACTTTTGCATTAGTACCAGGTGCTGTGCTCAACTTTCCCGACCCCGGTACTGTGCCCGGAGGTATGGGCGGACTAACGGCTGCAGACTTTTTCACTGCAGTACAAGTATTTGGCAGTGCGTCATGCTCTAGCCCATCCAGCATAGTATACAAATGCTTAGGCGGAACTAATTTTTTTGTACCAAGCCCTACTATCAATATCAATCCTCCGCTATGTAATACGGTGACACTCGGCAATATTACATGGACCAACTTAGGACCAAATACTGCAAGAGTAGACATCAACTAAAAGCAATACACTTGCATGTAAGCAACATAGCCTATAAGCCTGATTCGTTTTTTTAACCTAAAATTTTACGATCATGAAAAAGCTATTCATTACTACAGCTCTGCTGTGTTTACTATCTGTTTTTGCAAAAGCACAGTATGGGAGTTTTACTATTAACAATAACACACCATGTACCGTTTACGTGGTGCTGTATGGTACGGTAAACGGGGCAGTGCCTCCTTGCCAGATAAACTACAAGAGTAGTGTATTAGCCATACCTAGCTTTTCGTCTATACTCTACTCAGACCCAAGCACAGTACCCGGCGGCATGAACAATGGCGGACTGACACTAGCACCGGGAGACATGTTCACCATGGCGAGAGTGTACCATGGCAACCCATCTGTTGCATGCACCAGTACAGGAGTTGCAGATATGAGCGATTGCTGGTCGGGCAATACACTGGTAGCACCTTTCGATTTTGAACAGTTTTCGGGTGGAGGTTGTATCCCATGTCACCCAAGTGGCGCTGTCAGTTGGACAATATATAGCCCAACACATGCGGGTATAGACTTCAACTAAGTTTCATTTTTTAAACCATAAATATTCAACTATGAAAAAATCACTGATCACAACAGCCCTACTATGTCTGCTATCTGTTTTTGCACATGCACAGTACAACACACTTACTATCAATAATAGTAGTCCTTGTACCGTATATGTGATCATCCACGGCACACTATCCAGCAGTGGTTGCAACGGAGACTACCGTAGCAATATAATAGCCGTAGCCCCGGGCACGGTCACTTACAACGATCCGTCTATGGTGCCGGGTGGTATGAACAAAATGGGGTCGCCTTCTTTAGGGTCGTCAGACAATTTTACAATGGTACGTGTCTACGGGGCAAACCCCGCAGGAACTTGCCCGCTAAGTGTAATCAATATGAGCGACTGTATATCGGGATCGGTCACCAGCACTACAGGGTTTGCCATAGAAGATGCTGGCTGTACTACCTGTGCTACTGTAAACATAGACTTTGTTGGCGGAGGGCCTGTAGCTACTATCGATATTATGTAGCAAAGAATATGATCACTACTACTTGCCCCTTATTGTCTTATAAGGGGCATTTTTATAGATGACAAAAATTGGGTGTTTTCACCCGTTTCTAAAGTCATTATTTAGTCTTAACTTTGTAATACTATATACTTGAAAAACCACTACACATGAAAACGTTATACATCTGCGTGCATATAGCGCATGCCTTACACAAACATCCTTACGATACATACCAGCTTAACAAGGCTTCATTCTTTTTTTAACCATAGAAAAACCACAAAAAGCACCTGTTTGATTGCCAAGTGCTTTTAAGACTACGTATTTACCCATTCAGTCTTCCCTGTCTAGGGAAGACTTATTTTAAGGAAATTTGGTGAGCCCTATCCATTCTTAGGTTTTTAAACAAGCCCTCACCCTTAAGGCAGGTGGGGGGGTAGCTTAAAAACAACAAAAAAGCTTAAAGGCGGTAAACCCTTAAGCTTAAAGTAAAATTGTACTATAGGAGAAACTTATTTTACCATTAGTTTCTCTTTAGATACCAACTCTCCATCTGCATATACGTATATAAAGTATAAGCCACTAGCTTTAGCCGGTAGCAATAATGAATTGCCAGCTCTTAGTTTAAAAGCAGTACCTGTATATAAGTTACCAATATCTTGCCCGTATATATTAGTCATTCTTACTTGTACCTGTGCATTATCAGAGATGCCTTTTGCAAGAGAAACATATACGACACCTGTTGTAGGGTTAGGATATATTCTAGTATCAGCTGTAGCTACTACTACATCTTTCAGAGCTGTAGGTTTATAGCCAGTACCGCCTGAATCATCTTGACATGGATTAAACTGTGTAACAGGCAGATTACCCACACCTGGTACAACTGGTGCGTGTACTATAATATCTAGTGGTAGCTCTTGACCTGGATCTGTTGCTGCAATATCAGTTTCAAAAAACTGTCCGTAGCATGTATACTCACTACAATCAATATTAAAAGAAAGATCAGGGTTCATATATTTCAACCCAAGATTTCCGGTAGACGACAATGTCCTAGGGGCACTGATCATAAACTGTGTACTACCAACATCTGCAAACGTAGGCTCATAGTCTACCAACGATAGAGCTCCGCCCATTGTATAATAATTGTTAGTTGTAGTAGCGGGATCACCAGTACCATTAGTGGTCATAAATACATGACTCCCGGTAACAACTGGCTTATTAACACCATTAAGCTGTATTGATATAAGAGTCGGAACAACATTATCATAATAAGGGAAAAAACCAGGCAATCCCGGGGGTGAAGGCAAACAGGTATTAAATGTAGATGCCAACATTGTAGCAATTACATAATCCCCGCCCGGAGTTAATAGTGCATTTCTAGCCCAGTTATGACCAGTAGATGCAAAATACCATCTTGTAAGCGGGTTAAAACTTGCATCAAGAGGTACAATGTCCCAGTTATGATTAGCACGTGGATACATCGAAGATGGAGGGGTAGGTGTAGGATTATTCCAAGGAGCAATACCTTCAGTAGCGACATTACATAACAAATAATAATTGCCACCGTCCTGTATAAGGTCTTGACCATAGTTATGTGGTCCTTGCCCTTCTTCACCACTTACAGGTACTACAAAAGGGTTGTCAGATACTATAGGTATTGTTGTAGGCTGTGTAGGGTCTAATACCAGGTTCATAGTTGCGCTTCTGGCATTTGAGCCTCCTGCATTTATTCCACTAACACTACCTGTTACGTGCAACTGGTTAGTAGCACTAATCACCTCTATGTTCATAGCCATGTCATAGTCATAGCCATTTACACTTCCCCAATCATACTGCGCCGCCTTTATAGGTTCTTCATGAAGCGCAGCAAAAGTCATATGAACTGCTAATACAAAAGCACGTTTATCAGAAGTATAGTCTGGCTCTGCCGGATAGACTGTAGAGGTGCCTACAGTTGTATATCCACAGATATACATTTGCATCTCTTGGGTATTTGGATCTGTCCATATAGTAGCATCTTTAGGATATAACTGCTGGGCTCCATTATTTACGTAGTAGTAATGGTGATCAAACCTATTACCTGCATCATCGTATGCTGTGATACGAATAAAGTCGCCTATAGTAGTAGCTCCTCCTAAGCCTCCACTTCTAACTAAAGATACCACATACCAGTACCTAATACCAGAATACGGATCAGTAACTGGCACTATGTCTACGACCCTTTCATCTTCAGTCCCCCAGGTTAAAACTTTGCTAACAAGTACATTACCTTGTGCATCCAAGCGCATAAAGTGTTCTCTTTTATCCATCCAATAATAAGGGGTCATAATTGTACCTGCCATAGCACATTCATCAGGGTTGTTGGGGTCAGACTTTACCACATACTGTTTCACATCTGCGTTCATGTCGTAAAGGACTGAGTGATTTTGTGCGGATGCGTTTTGAGATAAGAACAGGGCTCCTATCATCAGAGCCGAACCTAAGCCTATAGCAATAGACTTAATGGTTGATTTTTTAAAACCAATGCTTTTCATGTAATAAACATTTATGTTGAACAATATAAATTTTCAAGTGATAACGACTTACCGCTAATTGTAAACATATAAAAAAAACTACAATAAAACATGTAGCTTAATAT
>CAZPDA010000116.1:0-9361 GCA_964585115.1 uncultured Flavipsychrobacter sp. | reverse complement strand
GAGTTATGTAGACATGAAAACAATAAACTTGTATGGTGGGTCTAAATATAGTGAAGGTAATTTTACTGACAACTCAAATAACCAAAGTGAAATTAATAAGTCACCTAAAACTAATGCTTGGGTTAAAGCATTTAATTTTTTTGTCAATAATATTATTGTAGTTCTATTAGTTACACTACTAGCAGCATATATTATTTATATGCTCGGATGGAACTAAATAACTATTATAGCAAGCAGTAACTCCTATACCGTCAAGTATATTTTGAACTCGCAACCCTTACCTAGCTCAGAGTTTATCTCTATACTGCCGTTCAGTTTTTCTATCAGGCGTTTTACGGTAGCTAGTCCTATACCGTGCCCTTTAGAGTCTACACCGCTGGTCTCTAATGTGCGGAAGAGCTCGAATATATTATCATGTTCTTTCTCTGGTATGCCCGGTCCGTTATCCTTCACAGAGAATAGGTAGCCATCTTCTGTCTTGTCTGCACTAAGTGTAATGCGTGCCTGTGTTTTATCATTATGCTTTATGGCATTGGTACACAGGTTCAGCAGTATCTGTACAATGATGGTCTTTGATGTGTATAGTTCTAAGTCTAGGTTCTGCACCTCAAGTGCGGTATTGCCGGGTATGGTAAGAAGTGCTTTCAGGTCGTTGATAGCATCGCCAAATTTGAAGTGTGTACGAGCTATCTCTGCACCATTCACCTTTTTGGTGTGCGATAGTATGCCATCTACCATTTTAGATGCGTGCATAGATGTGCTTATCATCATGTTCAGCATTTCCATACCATCATCATCTATATTGTCTTTATAGGTCTGCTTTAGTATAGTAGCAGCGGCATGTATACTATTGCAGGGAGACTTAATATCGTGCGCTACTACATGTGCAAACTGTGAAAGGTCGTTGTTGTTTTGTTCCAACTGTTGTGTCTTCTCTGCCAATAGCATGTTCTTTCTGCGCAGCTCCATATGTGCCATCACTACTCTTGCCAGTGCTTTTAGTGTTAGCTTTTGTGCCTCGGTCAGTTGGTTGGGTTTAGTATCCATCACGCATAGTGTACCCATAGCGTTGCCCTGTGTAGATATTAAAGGTATACCTGCATAGTATGCTATATATGGTTTGTTAATGACACAAGGGTTGTCATTGAAACGCTCATCGTAGTTGGTGTCTACAACTTCCAGCATGTCATTGGGTGTAAGGATGGTATGTGCGCAGATAGATATATCTCTTCCCGTTTGCCCAATGTTGAAACCTACACGAGACTTGAACCACTGACGGTCTTTATCAATAAGTGAGATAACGGAGATGGGCATCTTACATAGGTCTGATGCTATTTTGGTAATATCGTCATACTCTTGCTCAGGTGTAGTGTCAAGAATATTATACTCGTAAAGCTCAGCTAAACGAAGAGATTCATTTTCTGGTAATCTTGCGGTGATCATATGTTGCTCTCTATCCTATGGCTACTAAATTAAGGTTATATAGCTGCAACCGCAATTTAATTATGCTACGCCGCAGTTCTTCTACAAAATGCTCCATGTAGTGCATTACCAAAAAAGCACCCAGGAGACCATACAACGCACCGTCTTGCCTATAATACTGTTGATACACATTGTAGAATTATTTTTTAGCAACAAGCAGCGCAATAGCCGGATACCACACCGTTGAAATGAGAGAATTGATAGCCAGTAGGTAGGGCTACCTTTACTTCTTTGTTCAGGCACTCTACCTTATTACACTTCATACACCTGAAGTGGAAGTGGTTGTGATGATGCTCATGCCTGCATTTGTTACCACATATACGAAAGTATTGTTTGCCATCATCTACCACTACGCGGTGCACCAGCCCTTCGTCTACAAAGCGATTTAGGATACGATAGATGGTAGCTCGGTCTATCTGCTCACCTTTTAGCTGCTCCCTCATCTGGTCGTGGCTTAGTGCATGCTCTGCCTGCTCCAGCAATTCCAGTATCATCTCCTTCGTCCTCGTATTTCTAGTACTCATAATAATTGATTATTGCGACATTGTTGCAATATTACAAAAATAATCTACCTTCGGCAAAACAAATACCTCTTCAAGATGCAGTCAAGAAGAAAGTTTATAAAGAGTACTACTATGCTGGCACCAGTTGTAGTGATGCCATCGTTACTCATATCGTCAATTGCAAAAAGCAAACCAATGGATCAGACAAAAAGATACGACATTATTATTATTGGCGGCAGCTATGCAGGTTTATCAGCAGCCATGGCGCTAGGGCGCTCGTTAAGAAAAGTATTGGTGATAGATAGCGGGCAGCCCTGCAATAGGCAAACCCCATATTCTCACAACCTGATAACCCACGACGGTAGCGCACCCGCGCAGATAGCCAAGCAAGCAAAGGCACAAGTGTTACAGTATGATACTGTGCAGTTTTACGAAGGCTTGGCGGTAGATGCGGAGAAGAATGCATTTGGTTATAGCATAGCCACTGACAAGGGAGAGCGGTTTGGTGCAGACAAGCTAATATTTGCCACAGGCGTGCGTGATATAATGCCCGAGATAGAAGGCTTTGCCGAGTGTTGGGGTATCTCTATACTGCACTGCCCCTACTGCCATGGCTATGAGGTGCGCCATCAGGAAACGGGTATACTTGCTAATGGAGATGTAGCCTTTGACAAAGCACAAATGATAAACCACTGGACGGATAAGCTGACCATCTTTACCAATGGTGCGCATGAGCTTAGTAAGGAGCAATTGCAAAAGATAAAAGAACACAACATCAACATAGTAGAGAAAAGGGTGTCAAGAATTGTGCACAAAAAAGGTAAGCTAAGTGCCATACGTTTTGTAGATGGTACGGAACAAGAATTGAAGGCCATCTATGCAAGACCACAAATGGTGCAGCATTGCGACCTGCCTGAAAAGCTGGGTTGTAAACTAAATGAGCATGGACTACTGGAGGTGAGCATGATGCAACAAACAACAGTAGAGGGTATCTACGCTTGTGGTGATAGCACTACACCATTAAGGTCGGTAGCTAATGCCATAGCAGCAGGCAACTTTGCCGGTGCAGCACTGAATAGAGAAATGATAATGCAGACGTTTTAGTTTCAAGTTCAGGTGATAAAGCGGTGGTATTTTCTTACTGCTGCTTTACACCTATATACTTATACGTGCCATTGTGTACGGAAAGGTCTCCATCATAATCACGTTGCTCTGTTACTTGTAGTACATTATTGCTCACAGTGCCGTCTATTAGTAAAACTCCCTTACTTTCAAAGACAAAATGGTTGCTATCAACTATTTTGCATGCGTACGACCGTGTTAATTTATTAGAGTAGATACTCACAGCTACTTCCGCTTTTGATGACCTTATAGTATCTATACGGACGATGTTATTATTGTAGTTGCCTGTGTCGTTCCAGGTAAGCGTGCCTTTGTATTTGCCCAGTAGATTATCTCTTAGTAGCACATCGCAGTTGTCGCCTACGTATCCTTCAGGGCATTCACATTCTCCGTTCTTTTCTACCTTGCCATTGCTGCACAGCACATAGTCTTTCTGTGGTTGGCAGGCGGATAGGCTAATAATACTTAGTAGATATACTATTCTTTTCATTAATCAACTTTGCTGCCGTTAAAGTTAACTAAGGTTTGAGTACTACCAGATTTTTTCTGTATCTGTATACTGAATGAGATCGTACTATTTGAAATTGTTTGTTTGCTTCCCGTTACTAGTAGTTTGTCATCTCCTCCACCTATGTCTTGTAGGCTATAAAAGCTGACTTTGTCTACGACGCGACTGTCCGTCAGGTATACTTTATTTCCATTCTCCATCCTAAATATCTGTATAGAACGTGGATCGTTATTAGGGTGTGGTTCTATTAGCATAATAGCTGGTTGCTGCCCAATACCACTATAAATAGCACTTCCTGAATATTTACCAATGAATATCGTATTCAGTCCGTTTTCGCATAGGTTGCCGGTATATCCGTCGGCGCAAACGCAAAGATCCAGTATTTGGTGACCTCCGTTTTTACAATCTTTCTTTTCTTCCTCCTGCTTGTTGCATGCGGTGAGGGTAAACAGTATCGATAAGAGTATGTAGGTTATCTTTTTCATAATTATAATCTTGCTCCGCTAAAGCTGTAAATTACTATATTACTACCTTGCGCTGTTTTTCTGTACATGTTAAAGTATAATGTGTTTTCTATTCCTGATACTGACCCCACTATGATCAAACTGTCACTATTGCCGTAGGGGTAAGCAACACGCAACTGTGAAGGAGACGTAGCACCCACATCCGTTAAGTATATCTTATCATTGCCCACTAGCCTAAATATTTGTAAGAACCTTGGGTCGTTGTTGGGGTGTGGCTCTAATACTAATGTTGTAGTGTCTTTGTCAGGCGGGCTCCAATAAATCGTACCTCTATACATCCCGTAGAAGTAAGATCTGAGTTCTGTCTCGCATTCGGTACCTCTATACCCCTCAGGACATATACAGTCATCAAATACTGTGTAGCCACCGTTCATACACTTGTTCTGCTCTTCTTTCTTACAGCTTGCAACTATAAGTAGTATCAGTATGAGAATATAGGTTGTGTTTTTCATGTCATTATATTTTTCTACCGCTAAAGGTAACGGTGTGGTTATTGCCTGTAGGTGTAGTTTGTATCACTACCATGTTGATGCTGTCGTTATCTATTATCTTGCCATATAGGTTTAGTGTCAACGTATCTGTGTCGTGTGTGAAGCTGAAATCGGTTTTAGAGATCACTGTAGCGTCGTTGAAGTAAAAGTCCTCTGTATCATCTCTCAAAAATGTTCTGATACCTGTAGGAGCTTTGTCACTGTTGGGGTGTTTTTGTATTACCAACTGTGCATCGCGCGAGAATATATTTTTGTAATTGTATTGACCCTGGTAGGTTCCTGTTAGGTATTCACTTATAGCTGTTTCGCAGATGCTACCCTCATAGCCCCAAGGGCATATACAAATGTCTGCCTCTTGCACACCGCCATTCAGGCATTTGTTTTCTTCTTTTTTATTGCAGCTAGCGGTTAGCAATATGGTAAATGTCAATAGGTATAGGTATCTCATTGGTCAGTAGTTTTAGTCTTCGGGGTAGCCTGTATAGCTTATTGATTCTGTACTACCACCTGTAGCAGGTCTGCGTGTTATGGAAAAAGACAGTCGCTCAAATGGCTCTGTAGTCATGTTCCCGCTAATGGTAATAATAATACCACTATCTACAGTATGTACACTATATAGTTTGTTCTCTTTTGTTAAGCGTGTGTCTGTAATATATGTTTTATTGTTGTTGCTATCTAGCCTGAAGATCTGTAAAGATCTGGGGTCATTATTAGGATGCCTTGTTACAACCAAGCGAGCGGTATCATATTGTCCGCTACCTATATAAAAAGCGCCGTAAAAGGTGCGGGTAATAGATTGGTAAATAGGTATTTCGCATTCGCTGCCAAAATATCCGTCGGGGCATATACAAAAGTCCAGCACCTGATCGCCACCATTCTGACATTTATTTTCTTCTTCTTTCTTGCTACAGCTAAACATTAGTACTAGTGCTGCTAATAGTAGTATATAGGATTGTCTCATAGTAGTGGTGTGTTTAAAAAATATTATTGTTTTATACCAACATAGGTGCAAGAGTAGGTGACCGTACCATTCTCCACTACTTCTTCAGTAAAGGTTATCTGCTCGTCATAATACTTCCCCTCAATAGTGTACAAAACTTTTGTGCCATTGGTAAAGTTGTACTTAAAGCTATTGTCGCTATGTACTGTGCATAGCTTGGTAAGAGAAGTGTCTGCATACTTAATATGTATATAGTTCTCCAGCCCTTTATCAGTAGGTGCACTTATAGTCGCTGTGATACTGTTTTGCTGAGACTGGCTGGCACAGTTTAGCGTGCCAACGTAGCTACCTAGCATTTTATCTCTTATCAATAGCTCACAATTATCGCCCTCATAGCCGTCGTGGCAATGGCAATACCCGTCACTACAGATACCATATCTGCATACTATGTCTTTACAGCTATTGTTGCAAGAAGTAAACGCTGATGTGCTAATGATTATTGCCAGTAAATAGAGTAGGTGTTTCATAGACTTTAAAAAAGTATAAGCTTACAAATTATGAAAAATATATTTTCTAAACTTATAGAACACTAATGCTACCTGATGATATGGCTTTCCCTTCTTCACTTAATATATAATGGAAAATACCCTTGGGTAGTGCATTTGTATCCCAATAGTATTTGTCTGTTATAGATACTTCTGTCACTTTTCTACCATAGGAGTTGATAATGGTTAGTGAGTATTCTTTCTGTTTTCTTTCTTTCAGGTAAAAGCCTACTACACCTAAGGATGGGTTGGGGTATGTGTCTAAAATTTGAGGTTCAGGAGTGTTCTTTTCTTTAACGTTAACTATGCATTTATGACAGTCTACGTGAGCTGCCAGCATATTGAACTCATGCTTGAATTTTGGGCTACTATTCGCTTCTAAGAATATAGCAGGTACGAATGAGGACGGATCGCTTGTGAGCATATAGCCGTGTGTGGTCACTTCTTGAATAGATTCGTAATAATACGGCATAGCAGTATCCGGCTTAAGGTATGACACTACAGGCATAAAGTGATGCATTGAGTCTATCTCAGTTACATTTTTCACCCAGCTATCTCCCGACTTGAATGTTACCGTCACTGCAAATATTGCTCCTCTAGGTATCTTAAGCGGAGTAAAACCATATACCTTAGGAGGAAGTATACTAGTAGTAATAGAGTCTGCATCAGCATCGGTGAGTGGTATCTTTATTAATGCTCGATGTTTTAGCGGCGAGGATGTATCCGGTAGTGCAGCACGATATTCTGTATCTACAAAGTAAGGACTAAAGGCAAATAAGCTATCCTTAGAGGTGTACCAGTTGATGTTGGGCTGTAGTGCTTTGGTAAGCTGCAACCGATTGTACGGACGGTATGGATAGGGAATTATGGGCACTACCGATATAATAAGTGTATCTACAATGCTTGTAGGTCTGTTAGGCACCCTTAGGTATGCACCCCATATTGCTACAGAGTCTACATCGTAGTCATCACCGCGTGATATCACAATTTCATTAGTGAAGCTAGGGTCGTTGAAGATTGGAGAGGTAATGGGGTCTATTAATTGATAGTATGCGCTGTACTGTACAGGTGCCAGTCCTGTGTCCGTTTGATGTAGCACAGTGCTATCTTCCCATATGGGTAGGTAGTGCGCATGGTTATTTAGTGCGTGGTTATATTGGTAGTAGTCTAGAATAGAATGCAAGCTATACCATCTAATATTGCCCGGACCTTGAGCCATTGTGCATAGGGAGGTAACTGTTAATAGTAAAAGTAGAGCTAACATCTTCATAGGCTAGGTATTAGTATTATTAAAGATACGAATATTAGCCTTATGCTTCTTGCTACTTACCCATACTCACCACATACTGTAGTGACTTTGTAGCATCGCCTACTATTAGTATAGCGCATAGTGTAGTAGCTTGTCGCTCAGTTATCTTTTCGCCACCTACCATTGCCGCTGCCATCCCCAGTATCAATTGAGCATAGCGTTTCTTACCATAGTTAGCATAAGATATCAGGTCTCCTAGCTCTTCATACACCTCTGGGTCTTTTACGCCTTCTTTTCTCAGGTAGTTCTTTACCATATCTATACGGTCTTCAATGGTTGCATATTCCAGCCCGTTGAACTCGTCGCCATCTTCTACATGGTTGGTTTCAAGATATGGTATCAGTGATGTGAATTCATTACCTACTGCACATAGACAGGCATAAAAGTTGGCCAGCTCTACATCGGCAGTATTGGTCTTTTCTTTTATCTCTTTTAGTTCTTCTACTATACTACGTAGCTGCTGCAGAAACAGCCACTTTTTACAACTGGTATCCATACCCGCCAGTTTGTTAGTTAGTAAAGTATTGAAGTGGGTTGCTGTATGCGCAACAGATGTAGCAACTTCATCTTGTACAAATGCTTGCGCCATACCTTTGTATTCGGTTATTAGATCGGTAATATCCTGCATTGGGAGTTTGGTTATTGTGGTTGTTGGTTTAATCCCAATTTAATAACTAAATCCTACAAATGCTAATAAGATTAATTTATGGTTAAAGAAATGTGCAAAAAAAGGTTGTCGTGTTAAAAGATACTATGGTTTTTTTAATGGCTGAGTGATCACGGATTCTCCGCTAAAGGTCTTTACTTCACCATTTATATCATAGCTCAGGTCGTTGAAGCATGGAGGTACATCTTTATCTTCTCGTACTACAATAGTAGCTTGGGATATTATTACATTTTTCAGCCAATGCACATCGCCCGTTGCTGGTATGGTTATGGATACATCGGGGTTGTAGCTAAGTGTGGGGAATATGTTCACTACATCTTCCAAATTGTTTGGGTAATAAACTATGCTATCTCTTATCTGCACGCCATTGGCATCAAAGGCGCGTATCTCAATCGTATCCCACTGGGTATATGTATAGCCTTCTGGTGCTAGTACTATAGATGGGTATAGCTTACAGTTGTAGGTAATGTCTTCTTTCTTGCAGCTGCCAAGTGCCAGCAGTGCTAATAGTGGAATGTATAGATAGCGCATAGTTGGTTGATATAACGTTGGAGTGGACAATTTAGTGTATAACTATGATAGTGTTAAAACTACGTGGCAATATTTTTATTGAATGTTAGTTTAGTATTTGTACTGATTTCAATTGTACATGAAATACGTGACCATCATCTTATTGTTTTGTTTTTCTTGCCAGCAGGCAAAGAGCCAAAGCATAGACAACCAAGAGGTAAAACTATTAGCCGCTAATACATTATTTGGTGGAATGACTACAGGTTTTGGTGCACTTATTAACAAGAAAAAAGACGAGAAAGCATTCCCTGCGTTCTTTAGGGGCTTTAAATATGGCTGCTTGGGAGGTGCATTGCTGTACGTAGGCAAAAAACATACAAACCTGATACATCAAGGAAAGACTGTTGCAGGCGCATGGGGTGGTAAGTTGGTGCATAATGCAGGGGCTTCTATAATGGAGAACGTAGCGGTAGGGCGTGCACCTTTTTCTCATTATAATCTGTATGTAGGTTTTATACGTTTAGAGCTGGACTGGCAAGAACGGTTTAAAGCTCAACCCAAGTTTATGCCGGGTAGTTTTTATGCATGTTTATATCATGCATATACCTTCAAAGGCAAATTAGACCTTGCTACCTCTCTAAAAATGGGCACTCCTTATTTTGTAAGAAATGATAAGGATGCAGACTTTTCTGGTTTAGCTAGTAGAGGGACTGTATCAGTAAATGAGTATTATAAAAGAGGTTTCATTAGTGAGAGTAAG
>CAZPDA010000115.1:0-9362 GCA_964585115.1 uncultured Flavipsychrobacter sp. | reverse complement strand
GTATAGCTGAATAATATTAATTCTTAATAACTTATATCAACTATAGCAGCTAACTTTGTTGTACATATACAATGAGCAAGAAAAAGGTACAGGTATGGCTACCATTACTGTTCTCCATAGTGCTGATACTGGGAATGGTTTTAGGATTTAAGCTTCGAGATTCACTTCGTAATAAAAAACAGTTTACAACAATTATCCAGCGTAATGACAGGCTGGAAGATATAATTCAGTTAATAGAACAGAAGTATGTAGATACGGTCAATACCAACTCTTTGTATGCTGATGCTGTAGATGGTATTCTTAAGCACTTAGACCCACATACGGTATATATACCTGCTGATGAGCTAGCTAATGTAAATGAAGACCTGGAGGGTAGCTTTTTCGGTATAGGTGTAGGTTTCTCTGTAATAAGAGATACATTGAATATAACCTCTGTAATAAAAGGTGGTCCATCTGCAAAAGCAGGGCTTAAAGTAGGAGATAAGATATTGAAAGTAGGTGATAGCGTGATAGCAGGTAATAAAACGCCTTCTGATGATGTTATCAAAATGCTTAAAGGACCTGAAAATACCGATGTTGAGATAACAATATATTCTGCTAGTAAAGAGTCTCAAAAGAAAGTTACTATATCAAGAGGTAGAATACCTATCTATAGCGTAGATGCTGATATAATGCTGAATAATGCTACTGGCTACATCAAGATAAACAGATTTAGTGCTACTACGTATACTGAATTTGCCCAAGCACTCAAAAAGCTAAAAGCTCAAGGTATGCAAAGCCTTGTGTTAGACCTTAGGCAAAACCCAGGTGGCTATCTTAATGCTGCTGCGAAAATTGCAGACGAGTTTTTGAGTGGAGATAAACTGATAGTCTATACCAGTGGTAAGAGTGCGCAAAAAGAAGAATACGTGGCAGGTGAGAAGAATGGCTTTGAGATGGGAAGGCTAATAGTATTAGTAGATGAAAGTTCTGCGTCAGCTAGCGAAATATTAGCCGGTGCAGTACAAGATTGGGATAGAGGGGTAGTAGTAGGAAGAAGAACTTATGGTAAAGGGCTTGTGCAAGAGCAGTATAGGCTGCAAGATGGTTCTGCAATGAGGTTGACCGTAGCTAAGTACTATGTGCCTTCTGGTAGAAGTATACAGCGTTCTTATAAGAATGGTAAAGAGGCATATAGCCAAGACTTTTACGATAGGTTAAAGACAGGAGAGTTGACAGGTAACGATTCTATTTCTTTGGCTGACACAACACCATATCATACTAAGACTAATGATAGAGTAGTATATGGAGGTGGCGGTATCACTCCTGATGTGTATGTGCCATATGATACTAATAGGCTCAATAGTAAGCTCATAGATATTTTATACAGTCAAAATGTTAGGTATATGATATGGGACTACTACTTAGCACATCGTAAACAATTGTTGTCTGACTATAAAACGGCTGATGAATTCTCTACTCAGTTTGACAATGATATGCTGTTCAACAAATACATGAATGGTCAAGATAAGAAGACTGCAAAGACCATAACTATGATGCTAAAACAAGGAGACAATGCTCGTTATTTCCGCGTAAATATGAAAGCGCAGCTTGCCCGCTATTTGTTTGACGATAATGGTTATTATACCGTGATGAGTGGAGTAGACGATGTGGTAGAGCGTGCTCTTAATGTATTGACTGCTGATGATACTTACTCAGAGATCATCGGAGAGCGGTAGTTGCTCTTCCCATACTATATTTTCGGGGTTGCAAGCATTAGCACAGTAAGTTTGATGCCCATTGGTGAGCAGCCAATAGCTGCATTGCATCGTTTGCTGATATTGTAGCAATTGATGTAGTGTTTTTTCAGATACAGGTACTTCCGGTGCTTTACATTCTACCAGCATCCATGGTTTGTGGTCTCTGTTGTAAACGATGATATCAAAGCGTTTATTCAGGTTGTTCACTTTTATCATTTTCTCTACGCTTATCAAACCTTTTGGATAGTTCATCTTGTCCATTAAATAGACAAGTATATACTGGCGCACGTGTTCTTCAGGTGTGAGAATGAACCACCCTTTGCGTATAGGGTCAAATACGCATACTTTACCATCTTGTTTTTTTAGCTTCAGCTCAATACCGGAAAAGTCAATGTTTACCATAGGAATGTAAAGGCAATGATAAAAAATTGTTTTGTAAGTATAGCACGTTATAATTCCGTAATTTTAAATAGCTTATGAAGACGAAACAGGAAATAGTAGAGAACTGGTTGCCTAGATATACAGGCTTAGAATTGACGAGTTTTGGTGAGTATATCCTGCTGTGCAACTTTAAGAAGTATGTAGAACTGTTTGCGGCCATGCACAATGTGCCAATAGTCGGTAAAGATAAGCCAATGCCATGCGCTACTGCCAATGGTATTACCATCATCAACTTTGGAATGGGTAGCCCCTCTGCTGCTACTATTATGGACCTCCTTAGTTCTATAAGTCCTAAGGCGGTACTGTTTTTAGGGAAGTGTGGTGGCCTAAAGAAAAAGAATAAGGTAGGGCAAATGATACTACCTATTGCCGCTATAAGAGGAGAAGGTACCAGTGATGATTACTTTCCGCCGGAAGTGCCTGCACTGCCTGCATTTGCATTACAGAAAGCTATCTCTACAACCATAAGGGATTATCAAAAAGACTACTGGACAGGTACCGTATATACTACCAACCGTAGGGTGTGGGAGCATGATACGGACTTTAAGAAATACCTTCGTGCCATTAGGGCTATGGCTATTGATATGGAAACTGCAACGATATTCTCTGTCGGGTTCAGAAATAAGATATCTACAGGTGCACTATTACTGGTGTCTGACCAACCAATGATTCCCGAAGGTGTAAAGACCGCAGATAGTGATACTAAAGTGACGGAGAACTATGTACAAACACAGCTAGAGATAGGTATTGATTCTTTAAAGCAGCTCATCAATGATGGATTGACCGTAAAACATCTGAAGTTCTAGTATGATGACCGAACATGTTTTATCCGTGAATGGTCTAACCATTTCGTTCCCGCATAAAGAAGGTTTACAAGAAGTAGTATCTAATGTTTCATTTACTATTGGTAAAGGAGAGACGTTGGCTATTGTGGGGGAGAGTGGTTCGGGCAAGTCTCTGACAGCGCTGTCCATTATGAGCCTGTTGCCGAAGAGCGCAATTGTTTCAGGAGAGATATTATTACGTGGTAATGATAAGCGTTATTCAATTAATGCACTCACAGGTAAGGAGCTTGCAAATGTAAGAGGTAGTGAACTTGGAATGGTTTTTCAGGAGCCAATGAGTGCATTGAACCCTATACAAAAGGTAGGCGAACAGTTAGCAGAAACGATACTATTACACCAACGCAGCACAAAGAAAGAAGCAAAGAGAATTGCTATAGACTGGCTAGGCAAAGTACAGATACCTACACCTGTAACAACTTATAATAAATATCCGCATCAGCTATCAGGAGGGCAGAAGCAACGTGTGATGATAGCAATGGCAATGTGTAACAACCCTACATTACTTATAGCTGATGAACCGACTACCGCACTTGATGTAACCGTGCAAAAAGAAGTAGTAGCGTTGATGAAAGGACTACAAGAGCAGCACGATACAGCTATGATATTCATAACCCACGACCTGGCATTAGCTAGCGATGTGGCGGATAAAATAGTAGTAATGTATCAAGGGAAAGTGGTAGAGTTTGGAGATGCTAAACGAATATTAGCAGAACCGAAAGAACAGTATACAAAGGCATTGCTAGCTTGCCGCCCATCTGCTGAACATAAGGGTACAAAGCTTCCTGTAGTAGCCGACTTTATGAATGAGAGTGCTACTTATGTTGGTGAGCATCATACATCAACTAAAACCAATGAGCCAATTCTTTCGGTACGGAACTTGGATGTATGGTATGAGCAAAAGAAAGATTGGAAGGGTAGTGTGACCGAATATTTTAAAGCTGTGAATGGAGTAAGCTTTGACCTGAATAGAGGTGAAGTGTTAGGGCTTGTTGGTGAGAGCGGCTGTGGTAAAAGTACCATAAGTAGAAGCTTAATGGGGCTGCTGCCTGTGCATGATGGTGCCATAAACTTTGATGGGAGAGACCTAGCTACACTTAATGCTAATGAGTGGAAACATGTACGTAGGGAGATACAAATGATATTTCAAGACCCTTTTGCTTCTCTTAACCCTAGAATGACCGTTGGTAGCATCATTATGGAGCCAATGAAAGTGCATGGTATCGTGTCTAGTAAAGAATTGAAGAAAGAAGCTGAACGCTTATTATCATTAGTTCAGTTACCTAAAAGTGCTTTGAGCAGATACCCGCATCAGTTTTCTGGAGGTCAGCGTCAGCGCATAGGTATTGCCAGAGCATTGGCATTAAAACCTAAAGTTATACTCTGTGATGAAAGTGTGTCTGCCCTAGATATTAGTGTTCAAGCGCAGATACTGAACTTGCTTAAAGAGCTGCAACAGGAGTTTAACTTATCCTACTTATTTATATCACACGACCTTAACGTAGTTCATTATATCAGTGATAGGGTTATGGTGATGAAAGATGGTAAATTTGTAGAGCAGGGAGAAGCAACAAAAGTATTGCGAAACCCTGAGCATGAATACACTAAAGAACTTATTGCCGCTATTCCATAAAACAACTATCCGTTACGCTTATTATATCTAAAATTGCCCTCGATGGTTCAAGCTGTTTTTCTTTTCTCTGTTTGTGTTATAGCTATATTATATGCTGGTAGTAGACTCTCTTACTATGGAGATATGTTGGCCGATGTGATGGGATGGGGAAAGATGTGGATGGGTATGATACTAATGGCCGGAGTTACCTCTTTGCCTGAGTTAGTAACAGGTGTGAGTTCTATACAAATTGTTGATTCACCAGGCATGGCTGTAGGTAATGTGGTGGGTAGTTGTACGTTCAATATCCTTATTATATCATTGCTGGATGTGGCTTTCCCTAGGCGGCTCCCTGTTACATACGAGGCGCAGTCCGGTCACATTATAGCCGCAGCATTTGGCGTTGTGTTATTATGTATTGTGGCCATGTCTATCATACAGCCGGGGCTAATGGGTAGTGTTGGTTGGGTAGGTGTTGATAGCTTGTTGTTTATCGTTATCTATTTCTTTGCTATACGCGCGGTGTACAATTATGAGAAGCGTCCTAAAAAGGATGTCCCACCAACACATGAGGAACAACAACAGAAAACCTATTCTAAAACGTACATCATTAGCAGGTATCTATTCTTTGCATTGCTAGTTGTAGTTGCTGCATTATTCTTGCCTTATTATGGTGAGGTGGTAGCTGAAGGTGCAGGAATAAGCGAAGGTATATTTGGTGCGGTATTCTTAGCGTTCTCCACATCGCTGCCAGAGATAGTAGTGAGTATAATGTCGGTGCGTAGAGGCTCTGTAGATATGGCTGTAGGTAATGTGCTTGGGAGTAACGTGTTCAATATTTTCGTACTGGCTATAAATGATTTTGTATATACTAAAGGACCATTGTTAGAGTCAATAGATACAACTTTGCTTGTGCCTACAATAGGTACAATACTTATCACTACTATCGGTATCATAGGTTTGATGTATAAGAGCAAGTGGAAGGTGCTGATGGCTGCAGATACATTTGTGATATTGATAGTCTATATTTTAATGATGAAAGTCATGTTTCAGTCTGTATGATGTCATAAAATAGTTCAATGTGTTAAGGTAGATTTGTATAATTAGTAAAACCAAATACACTAAAAACTATGGACAAGATACTTGTAACAACAGACCTTTCTACTAATTCCAAAGCAGGTTTACGTTTTGCTATCAACTGGGCACAACAGAAAAAAGCACAGCTTATATTTCTACATGTTCATCAGGTGCTACGTGCTTCTACATGGAGTGACTCAAAATATGACTACTATGTAGGTGAGGATAAGAAACGTTTGAAAGACGAGCTTGAAAGCTTTGTGGCGAAGGTGTATAAGTCAATGAAAATAGAAAAGCCTGATAAGTATAAGTGCGAGCTGTTTCACAGCTTCGACATATCAGAGAGTATATCTTACTATGCAAAAGAGAATAAGTGCAACTATATATGCATAGCTACAAGAGGAGCAGGTACCATGAAGAAGTTATTTGGTACACATACAGGTAGCCTTATCAGGTCGTCTAGTACTCCTGTGTTATGTGTTCCTTCAAACTATAGAGTGAAACCAATAACTAAGGTTCTATATGCATCTGACATGACCAACTATGAGAAAGAGTTGAAAAATGTAGTTGCAGTTGCTAAGCAGTTCAAAGCAGGTGTTGAACTATTACACCTTTCTTTCCCATATGAGTTCATAGTGAATGAAGATATAGCAGAGAAAGAGTTGAAGAAGAAATTCAGATACGATATTGACCTACATTATGAGAGCAGAGATATAGAGCACTCGTTAATGCAGGATATGGAAAAGGCTGTGACCAAATCTAAGCCGTCACTAGTAGTTATGTATACAGACCAGAAGCGTTCCTTCTTTGAGCGTCTGTTCGCATCAAGTAAAACTACAGAGTTTACATTCAGCACTAAAGTGCCAATGCTTATCTACAGTAAGTCGGCAGTGGAAGGGTAGTACTTATAAGTACTGACCCGTATAACTTTCCTTAACTTTTTTCAATCCTTCAGGTGGCCCTGCATACAGCAGGTTGCCACCTTTTGCACCGCCTTCAGGACCTATGTCTATAACATGGTCTGCACTCTTTATTACATCTGTATTATGCTCTATAACCAGCACACTATGCCCTTGCTCTATTAGTGCATCGAATGATGATAATAGCTTCTTGATATCGTGGAAGTGTAACCCTGTAGTAGGCTCATCAAATATAAATAGGACCTTATCCTTTATTTTTCCTTTTCCTAAGAATGATGCAAGTTTCACACGTTGTGCTTCACCACCACTTAGTGTATTACTGCTCTGTCCTAGCTTCACATAGCCCAAGCCAACATCACTTAATGGTTGTAAAGCTTTTACAAGCTTAGCTTCATCTTCAAAGAATAGTATTGCTTCATCCACACTCATCTCCAGTATGTCGTACACGCTCTTTTCTCTGTAGGTCACCTCTAATACTTCATCTTTAAAGCGTCTGCCTTTACATGCTTCACATTGCAAGTGTACATCTGCTAAGAACTGCATTTCAACCACTACTTCACCTTCTCCCTTACAGGTGTCACATCTACCACCATCCGTATTGAATGAAAAGTGCTTTTCTTTGAAGCCACGCATCTTTGCAAGCGGCTGTTTGGTAAATAGCTTTCTTACCTCATCCCAAGCCTTGATATAAGTAACAGGGTTACTTCGTGATGATTTACCTATTGGGTTTTGGTCTACCATCTCTACCGCAGATATATTGTCAAGGTCTCCCAATAGTTCTTTATGTACACCCGGTCTGTCCGTTCCTTCTCCAAAGTATTTCTGTAGAGCAGGGTAGAGCGTTTGCTTCACCAGTGTGGTCTTACCACTACCACTCACACCAGATACTACACATAGTACATTTAGCGGGAAGTCTATATCTATACCTTTTAGGTTATGCTGTCTACAGTCGGTTAATGATATAGTACCATTAGCTTTCCGTTTGATAGGAGGAGCTTCAATCTGTAAAGTGCCTTTTAGGTATTGCCCCGTTAGGCTGTCTTTATTAGTACATATCTCATCATAATTGCCTGCGGCTACTACTTCTCCGCCAAGGTGGCTGGCAAGCGGACCCATATCTATTATGTAGTCTGCTTCGCGCATCATTAGCTCATCATGCTCTACTACTACTACCGTATTACCAAGGTCTCTTAGGTGCTTTAGTACACTTATCAAACGTTCTGTGTCACGAGAGTGCAGCCCGATACTAGGCTCATCTAATATGTACAGAGAATCTGTAAGGTTACTCCCTAAGAACTTAGTAAGCTGTATTCTTTGGCTTTCACCACCACTAAGTGTATTAGCTAAGCGATTAATGGTGAGGTAGCCAAGACCAACATCTAATAGTGTTTTTAAACGTTGGTTTATTTCAATAAGTATTCTCGAACCTACTTTTTGCTGATGCTCAGTTAGCTTTAGTTCATCAAACCATATTGCTAGGTCTGATGATGGCATGAACATAAGTTCTGCTATAGTAGTGTCGTTTATTTTTACGTATTGTGCATCTTCTCTTAGTCTAGAGCCATTACATACATCACAGGTCGTGCGTCCTCTGTAGCGAGCTTGTAATACACGGTACTGCACCTTGTAAAGGTTCTGCTCTACCATCTTGAAGAAGTCGTTGATGCCTTCAATTTTCTTATCACCTTCCCATAGCAATTTGTATTCTTCTTTACTAAGGTCTGATATCGGTTTATGAATAGGGAAGTCTTTAGCTACTGCGTTGCGCATGAACTTCTCTTTCCACATGGCCATACGTTCTCCTCTCCAGCAAGCCACACCATCCTCAAAGACACTTAGGCTAGGGTTTGGTATTACAAGGTCTTTATCTATGCCTAAAACCATACCAAAGCCCTCACACTTAGGGCAAGCACCATAAGGATTATTAAAAGAGAAAAGGTTAGGTGTAGGCTTTTCAAAGGTCATGCCGTCAGCCTCAAACCTATTGTTAAATACTTCTATTTGCTCACTATCCAGCTCTAGGTAGCATTCGCCCTCACTCTCGTAAAATGCAGTTTGTATACTATCTGCTAAGCGGTGAAGGTCATCTTCCTCAAATTCTTTTGTGACGATACGGTCTATTAATAGATATAGTTTGTTCTTTGGAAGTTCTATTTCTTTTTCCAGAATGCTTTCAATGCGTATCGGCTTAGCTTCTCCATGTTCATGTACTCTGCTAAATCCTTTTTGCATCAGGATGTTCAGCTCTTCTTCAACCGTTCTGCCAAATCGGGTTATTAGTGGAACGATTATTTGCACCTTAGTGCCATGAGGTAGTTGAGCTATATGGTCTACCACATCGCTTACTGTATCTTTTTTTACCTCTTTGCCGCTAATAGGTGAGTAAGTTCTACCCACACGAGCAAAAAGCAGACGTAAATAGTCATATATTTCTGTCATACTACCAACAGTACTACGTGGTGTACGTGTGGTAACTTTCTGCTCTATCGCAATAGCAGGGCATATTCCTCTTATATAGTCAACATCAGGCTTGTCCATCCTCATCAAGAACTGACGAGCGTAAGCACTAAGACTCTCTGCATACCTACGTTGCCCTTCTGCAAATAAGGTATCCATGGTCAGGCTACTTTTTCCTGAGCCGGATACACCGGTAACTACAACCAGTTTGTTTCTGGGTATGGCAACGTCAACATTCTTAAGGTTGTGCATGCGTGCACCTTTAATGAATATT
>CAZPDA010000114.1:0-9448 GCA_964585115.1 uncultured Flavipsychrobacter sp. | reverse complement strand
ATATTATATTAGCCCCCTCTTTCTGTAGTAAAAGGTTTTCCCTTAAAAAGATACGGCTGATAAAACGGTAGGATGCCAATATATACATGACCACGGAGCCTAAACTCGTAACCACATTCAACCAACTATCAGACATGGGAAAAGAGCCTACCAACAGCACTGTGGCCATTGATGTAGTAAATATAAACTCAGACCAGAACAGGAGCTTTATTCTTGGCTGTATTCTATTGCCAAACTTTATAAGCAGAGTATTCTCCCCCCAGCTATATGTTATCTTACTGCTCAAGACCCGTGAAGTGAGGTTATCTCAGTATCAACCAACTCTACGGAGAAGACATTGCAGAACTCCTTTAGCAATATTTCCTTCACCTCATTGATATTTACAGAACGGCCTAGCTCCTTATCTAATGAGGTAACAGCTTTATCATCAATTCCACACGGTATAATATTATTAAAATACCCCAAGTCTGCATTTACATTGAATGCCCAACCATGCATAGTTATCCATCGGCTACACCTCACCCCCATCGCACATATCTTTCTGGCCTTAGTTATATCGTCAGGGTCTAACCATACACCGGTAGAGCCTTTTAGCCTATCACCTTTTATATCATAGTGTGCAAGTGTCCTTATAATGACCTCTTCCAGATTTCTCATGTACTTACCCAGGTCTGTTTCAAACTTTTCGAGATCCAATATCGGATACCCCACGATCTGTCCGGGTCCGTGATAAGTAATATCTCCCCCTCTATTCGTTTTATAGTATTTAGCATTGATACTTCCAAGGTCATCTTGCTTTACCAGCAAGTTATCTTCGCTACCACTCTTGCCCAGTGTATATACATGCGGATGCTCACATAGTAGCAAATAGTTGTAGGTATCGCCAACATCGCTAGTATTAGCATTATCAGTTTTGAACTTTAGCGACTTTACTGCAAGTCCTTTCTTAAGTAAAGACTCCTGTAGGTCCCAAGCTTCACCATACTCTACCTGTCCTAGATCTTGAAATAGTACTTCCTGCATATCTTGATTATATGCCACAAAATTACGCAATTTATATGTTTAAAATTCACGCCATCTATACCCCTTAGGCGCTCTGTATTTGCTTAATATTAACAACAAATAGGTTACATTTGTTAGTACAGCTAAATAAAATATATACAAGTGAATATGTTGCGCTTCATGAGAAACAAAATATTGATCCCCTCGCTAATATTATTGGTATTGGCAGGTTTCTTTTCATTTAGATACATAAAAGGGGATAACACAAGTGACGAAAGGAAAGAACTGGTTTTAGAAACTATATCTGACGCTATAGATAAAGTACACTTTGCCCCAAGAGAACTGAACGACTCATTTTCTGCTAGAGTTTATGACAAGCTTCTGAGCACTTTTGACAATGATAAAAAGTTCTTTACAAAAATGGATATAGATGAGTTAAGCAAGTACAAATACACTATAGATGACCAAATAAAGAGTGGCTCTGTGGAGTTCTTTGACAAACTGAATGACATATATACTCAACGCATAAGTGATGCAGATGGATTTTATGAGGATATCCTTTCTAAGCCATTCGACTTTAAGAAAGATGAAGAGATCCTACTAGGTGAAGATAACACAAAGTACCCTGCTGATATGAATGGTATGAAAGAGCGTTGGCGTAAGTACCTGAAGTATCGTGTATTGGCTAAATATGTAGACCTAAAAGACAATCAGCAGCAAAGAGTAGATGATAAGGACACTTCACTAAAAGAAGTAAAAACGGATGCTCAGCTTGAAGAAGAAGCTCGTGAGTCTATAAAGAAAAGTCAGGCATACTACTTCAAACGTATGAAGAAGTTTGACGAGAAGGACCGTTTCACAGTATTCATCAATACCATAACTAACAGCCACGACCCTCATACAGACTACCTTCCACCATCAGACAAAAAACGTTTTGACGAGGCTATGTCAGGTACTTTCTTTGGTATAGGTGCTCAACTACGTGATGATGAAGGCAAGGTAAAGATAGTAGCTATTATACCTGGTAGCCCTTGCTGGAAACAAGGTGAGCTTAAAGCCGGTGATATCATTATAAAAGTAGGTCAGGGAAAAGAGGAAGCTATAGATGTAGAAGGAATGGACCTTGACGAAGTAGTAAAGAAGATACGCGGACCAAAGGGAACAGAAGTTCGCTTGACCGTTAAGAAAGTGAATGGAGCGATACAGGTAATTCCTATCATTCGTGGTGAAGTATTACTTGAAGAGGTATTCGCCAAGTCTGCTATTATTAATACAGACAAGGGTAAAATTGGATATATATACCTTCCTGAGTTCTATTCAGACTTCCAACATATCAATGGTCGCCGTTGTGCAGAGGATGTTGCTATTGAAGTATTGAAACTGAAAAAGTCAGGCGTAGCAGGTATGATATTAGACCTTAGAAATAATAGTGGTGGTTCTCTAAGTGATGTTGTTGATATGGCGGGTCTATTCATTGACCATGGTCCTATAGTGCAAGTAAGAAGTAGTGGTGCTCCACCCGCTACACTACAAGACCGCCAAAAAGGAGCTTTGTACGAGGGACCGCTTGCTATAATGGTAAACCAAGGTAGTGCATCAGCATCAGAGATAATGGCAGCAGCACTACAAGATTATGGACGAGCTATCATAGTAGGTACTAAAACATTTGGTAAAGGCTCTGTACAGAAGATCATATCATTAGACCAGTTCCTAAGCATTACAGACAGACTTGCTGAACGTACTCAGAGTAAAAACCTTACTGATGATAAGATAGGTTCGCTAAAAATAACGATACAGAAGTTCTATAGGGTCAATGGAGGTTCTACACAGCTAAAAGGTGTAACTCCGGATATTACATTCCCAGACAACTATCAGCTAATAGATATGGGCGAACGTAACAATGATGCTGCACTTGCATGGGATGAGATAGACCCAGCTGACTATACTAAGGTTTCAAATAAAGTACCTGTAAAGAAACTTGCAGACCTTAGCTATGCTCGTATCAATGCTAGCCCTATATTCAAAATGATAAATGCTAACGCTAAAAGAATAAAGAAACAGCAGGATGATGATATATATTCACTAAATGAGGTTGCATATAGAAATGAGCTGACTGCTGCTAATAATGCAGTTGATAAAATGAAGGAGATAGAGAAGAAGAATAACAAACCTCTTACAGTAGTGAACATAACTGAAGACCTACAGAAAATAAACATAGACAGTAGCTCTATAGCTAAGAATAAGTCTTGGCTTGAATCTCTTCAGAAAGATGTTTATATATCTGAAACAGTAAATATCATTAACGATATGGGTGCACTAATGCCTAACGTTACGATGAAAAGAGAAAAAGAAATGGAATTAGAGTAATAATATTATTCCGGACAGCATACGATAAAGCCCTGTAGACATGCAGGGCTTTATTAATGTAATGAAATATGACCTGCTAACATTACCTTTGCCACAAATCTCAAGTATAGAAAGTGAATAAGAACTGGATATACATTATTGTTTTCACGTTATTGCTACCTGTTGTTACAAAAGCACAACAGGCAACGACTATTACCAAAGCTGATACTATAGCTTTACGCTCACTAAAAGTAAAGGACAAAAAGCTATTTAACCCCAACCCTAAAAAAGCGGGTATGTACTCATCCATACTACCGGGATGGGGACAGGCCTACAATAGGCAGTACTGGAAGGTACCCGTTATATATGTAGGTGTAGCAGCAGCAGGGTATTTTCTACAATACAACTTCAGACAATACAGAACCTATCGTAGAGCATATATATATCGTATAGATACAGACCAAAATACAACCGACGAGTTTGTTGGTATATATACAACTGATGACCTTAGAAACCTACAAGACACCTATAGAGACTATATAGACATGACCGTGCTATTAACAGCTCTTGGGTATGGCATACAAATACTGGATGCTGTAGCCTCTGCACACTTGAGAAACTTTGACATCTCTCCTGATATCTCTATGCGCTTTCAGCCTATACTACAGCCACAACACATAGGCGTAGGTCTGGTAGTAAACCTCAAGTAGTCAAAGATTTGAAATTTCAAACTTCTTTTTCATCATGTTCAGACATAACTTTACGCTATGCTGCACAGCAAACCAAAAGAAGATAACTACCTACATAAAGGATTAAGGGCTCAACTAGTTAATATACTAAGAGAAAAAGGCATTAAAAATGAGCAAGTGCTTAGTGCTATCAATGCTATACCACGCCATTATTTCTTAGACCCGGCTTTTGAGCGTATCGCTTATGAAAATCGAGCATTCCCTATAGTAGCAAACCAAACTATATCACATCCATATACTGTAGCCTATCAGACCGAACTGTTAGACGTTAAGAAGTTTGACAAAGTGCTAGAAGTAGGAACAGGTAGTGCTTACCAAGCTTGTGTATTGGCAGAAATGGGTTGCACAGTCTACTCTATTGAACGCCAAAAGGCTTTATACGACTTTGTGGGGAAGTTCTTTTTCATGGGTGCATACCCTAACATCAAACGTTTTTATGGAGATGGTTATCAAGGGCTACCTACCTATGCCCCTTTTGACAAAGTGATAATAACCGCAGCAGCACCATACGTACCACCTAAATTAGTAGAGCAACTAAAACCCGGAGGTGTAATGGTAATACCTGTAGGAGGTGATGAAGGGCAAAAAATGTTCCGTATCACTAAGAATGCTGATGGTAGTACTACACAAGAACAACTGGGAGACTTTGAGTTTGTACCTATGTTGGAAGGGAGAAATCAGAAATAAGCTACTGAGGCTTTATAGCTAAAATATTACGTTGTACCCCACTCCATTTGGTACGTTTCATAGGAGATCTCTTGAATATCTTCTTGAAAGCATCTTCACTCATTGCCTGCCAATCTTCTAATGACAGGTCTAGAATTTCAGCAATAGGCTCAAATGCTGGCTCATTATGAGGTTTTGAAAAGCGATTCCAAGGGCATACATCTTGACAAATATCGCAACCAAACATCCACCCTTCCATCTTTTCATGATACGCTGATGGTATCAGAGCATCTTTCAGTTCAATAGTAAAATACGAAATGCATTTACTCCCATCCACCTCTGTTGGCGACACTATTGCATCTGTAGGGCATGCATCTATACAGCGCGTGCAGGTACCGCAATGGTCTGTTTTAAAAGGAGCATCTACCACCAGCTCTAGGTCTGAAATAAGGGTAGCGATAAAGAAGAATGAGCCCGAAGATTTGGTAAGCAGATTCGCATTTTTGCCAACCCAGCCCAAGCCACTTTTTACGGCCCAAGCTCGCTCTAACACAGGAGCACTATCAACAAAACCTCTTCCATCTACTTCTCCTATTTCTTGTTTTATATATGCTAATAGCTGCTTGAGCTTATCTTTTATCACAAAATGATAGTCTACTCCCCAAGCGTATTTAGCAACATTAGGGCTTCCTTTCTTTTGTTCTTGTTCAGGAAAATAGTTAAGCATTAATGTCACTACTGACTTTGCCCCGGGCACTAGCTTCCTTGGGTCAGTTCTCAAGTCAAAGTAGTTTTCCATGTATTGCATCTTGCCATTATAGCCTTTGTTCAACCATTGCTCTAAACGTCTGGCATCATCATCTAAAGGTTGTGCTTCTGCAATACCACATACATCAAAACCGAGACGCAAGGCCTCTTGTTTTATAAGCTGAGTATGTTTCTCTTTACTATTCACCCTCTGCAGTTTTTAGCTTTACGCCCTGCATATCCGTAAACTTCTCTACAGCCTGCTCATAGTTCATTAATGGAATACCTGCATTGACCTCACAAAACAATTGAAGCTCTTGTTTATGTATGGTTGCCTCATATTGCTTCAATAAGTGTAGCACCTCTCCTATTTGCGGATAATCAAAAGACAACTCAATATCTTTCTCTATCCAATGCTCTGTAACCACAGCATTCTTTAATGCCTCTTCCGTTGCCGTTTTATATGCATTGATAAGACCAGGAACGCCTAACAGAGAACCTCCAAAATACCTAACAACTATCACCGCTATATTTGTAAGCTCAGCACTATCTATCTGCCCTAGTATTGGTCTACCTGCACTACCCGACGGCTCCCCGTCATCATTAGCTCTGTATAAGGTACCATCTGTACCTATACGGAATGCCAAACAATGATGAACAGCCTTTGGGTGCTCTTTTTTAAGCGCTTTTACTCTTTCTTTTACCTCATCAACCGTTTTTATAGGATAAGCATAGGCAAAGAACTTACTTCCTCTATCCCTAAACTCACCTGTACATTCATTTTCAATGGTCTTATACTTCAAATTATCTTCCATAAAATTCCCCTATCACAATTAATAATATAGCTACTACCGACAAAACCACACCCAACAACTTTTTTCTGGTCATATCCTCATTAAAGAACAAAAATGCTACAATAGCAGACAAGACCAGTATAGAAATATTGTTGATAGGCACTATAGCCGAGCTTTCTAGTATTCCTGTATTGAATAGCTTAACAAACAAAAATATTGAAAAGAAATTAGGCACTCCTAATAATACTCCTGCCACTATGCTTTTTGCCTTTACTTCTTTCTGTTTGAATAGCACTTGATAAGCTACTAACAAAGTTCCTAATAAAGCTGCAATACTAAACCCATGAATAGTAAAGGTGGCTTGTAGTTTATCCGTTGGCAAGTAGTTATGTTCTACATATTTCAGCAAGGCATCAAGCGCACCGCTACCTAAGAATATGATGAAAGGTAATAGCATAAGTCCTACAGGAGCTTTTACACTATCGCCTCTGCGTACAGCAGTTAATACAACCGCTGGTATTGATAGTACTATCCCAACGACCTCAAGCCAACCCAAATGGTCTCCATATAAAAAATAAGAAAAGAGAACAGGTATAATTAAAGAGAGCTTATTACTAATAGTAGTAGTAGCTATACCTGCTTTATGTGTGCTATATGCTAATAGGTTGAACATTACTATAAACAAGACTCCTAACCCTAAAGCCCAAGGCATCCAACTTGAGGTTAGACTATTTCCGTCTATCGACAATTCACCTAAATAAACATACCCTGTTAATACACATACCCAATAATTAACAACGATAGCTTGTAGAGTATTGACACCATACTTGGGGAATAGCTTGAATAAGCTAAACACAAAGACATTAAGTAAAACAACAAGTATTAGGTATATCATATAGTATTATAGTTCCCAACCAGGTTGGTACTTGTATGCACTATTCTTATTTGTGAAGAACCTTAAAGTATCAGCGCCTACTTTGGTAGTAAACTGCAACTCTGAGTCACTCAAATGTGGTGTATCAATCCCTTTATCAAGCAATTTATCACCTGAAGTAAATACTCTAGCCTCATCCCACAAACCTGCATCTATAAAGCTTTGCAACAATGCAGTACCACCTTCTACAAATAAAGAGGTCTTTTGTTCTGTATGCATTTTATTGAGTATCTGTGGGATAACGGGTTCATTAAAATCAGCCTTTAGGTACTCGATACTACCTCTTATCCCTTCAGATAAAGAGTTGACCACCCAAGTTCCAGCACTACTATCAAACAAGTTATGACTTTCAGGCAGTTTCAGTTCTTTATCTAAGACTATACGTAAGGGGTTACTACCTTTCCAATCCCTGGCAGTTAATGCAGGGTTATCATTCAATGCGGTATGATAACCAACCATTATAGCCGATTCCTCTGTTCTCCATTTGTGCACCAGTTGCTTACTGAGCTTACCTGTCATTTGCAGTCTAGACCTATCTAGCGGAGCAAAATAACCATTTGCAGACTCAGCCCATTTTAGAATAATATACGGTCTTTGCTTTTCGTGAAAGCAAAAGAATCGTCTATTCACCCAAGAGCCTATGCTACTCAGCACATCAGTTCTTACTTCTACTCCTCCACTTTTCAGTATATCTATTCCCCCACCTTGCACTTTATGAAAAGGGTCAATATTACCTACTACTACTTTCTTCACGTTCTCCTCTACGAGACGTTTGGCACATGGTGGTGTTTTACCATAGTGGGCACAAGGCTCTAAGCTCACATACATCGTACTCTCTAGAACCAAGTGGCTATGCTCGTCCTTAATACTTGCCAAGCAATTGACCTCAGCATGAGCCTCTCCATACTTATCGTGCCAGCCTTCCCCTATTATACGTCCGTCATGCACTAATACAGCCCCAACCATAGGGTTAGGTGCAGCATTAGCTTTACCTCTTTGGGCCAATTCTAAACATCGCTTTATATACAACTCGTCTTGATGCATTACCGAGCAAAAGTAATTAATGTAACAACCAATTCTTCCTGAATTATCTTTACCCCCATGTATACGATACAGTCTGCCTACCAATACATAAAACAAAAACTCTCGTCTATATATGATGAACAGGAAGCTACTGCTATTGCTCATGAGTATATGGAGCATCTAAGCGGACTGACCAAACTACAGAGACTTACACATAAAGAAACGATTCTGAAGAATGAGCAGGAGGCTTTACTTGAAAAGGATATTAAAGACCTAATATCAGGCAAGCCCATGCAGTATGTCATAGGTAAAGCATGGTTTATGGGTAATGAGTTCATGGTTAACAAACATGTATTGATACCCAGACCAGAGACCGAAGAGCTGGTACAGTGGGTAGTAAACGATTATAAGAACGTCCATTCACCTAGCATATTTGATATTGGTACAGGTAGTGGGTGTATCCCTATATCCTTAAAGCTACTAATACCACATGCTGACATAAGTAGTTGTGACATAAGTGATGAAGCAATATCTGTAGCCAAAGAAAACGCCCAACAGTTAAATACAGATATTAAATTCAAACAAGCAGACTTTTTGGATAAGGCTCAATGGGCTCAATTAGGAGAGTATGATGTAATCGTCTCCAATCCGCCATATATACCCAATGCCTACAGGTCAGAAATGCATATCAACGTAAAAGAGCATGAGCCTAGCTTAGCTCTTTTTGTACCTGACAACGACCCTTTACTTTTCTACAAGGCTATTGCAGACCTAGGCTCAACTCACCTAAAAGAAAATGGTAGTATATACTGCGAACTACACGCAGACCACGCAGAAGAAACTAAACAAATGTTTGTCGCTAACGGGTATGATGTTGTTTTAAAAGAGGATATGTTTGGAAAACCTAGAATGCTAAAAGCTTCTAAATAATAAAAGCCCCGAGTTTCGGGGCTTTATAATATAACTTTTGAACATTAAGGCTATTTATGATGGTAATTCACCCACCATATCTTCCGGTCTTACCCACTCATCAAACTCTTCAGCAGTAAGATAACCAAGAGCAACTGCTGTTTCTTTTAAAGTCTTACCTTCTTTATGCGCAGTTTGCGCTATTTCAGCAGCTTTGTAGTAGCCTATTTTAGTATTTAGAGATGTTACCAACATCAACGAATTGTTCAAGTGAGTCG
>CAZPDA010000113.1:0-9588 GCA_964585115.1 uncultured Flavipsychrobacter sp. | reverse complement strand
GCCTATAGTATTTTATTTACTCATTAATTTTTAAACTTAGGGTATTATATATCTAGAGAGGCACTAGTGCCTCTTTTTTGTTTTTTTGTATACTTGTTTCAAACAATCGTTATTTTTGCGCCCACACTATAAATTTTAATAAAACTTACACACGATATGGGAAGGATATTTGAAGTACGTAAATCTAAGATGTTTGCCCGCTACGACCGTATGGCAAAACAGTTTACACGTATTGGTAAGGAGATAGCAATTGCAGTAAAACAAGGCGGACCTGACCCTGATACGAACCCTGCCCTTCGTCGTGTGATACAGAATGGTAAATCGGTGAACATGCCGAAAGACCGTATTGAGAATGCGATAAAGAATGCTTTAGGTAAGGATACCAGTAACTACGATGAAGTATTGTATGAAGGCTATGCGCCTCATGGTGTAGCAGTATTAGTAGAGACCGCTACAGATAATACTACTCGTACAGTTGCAAATGTTCGTTCTCACTTTAACAAAGGTGGTGGTAACTTAGGGAATAGTGGTTCTGTAGGTTTTATGTTCAAGCATTTAGGTGTATTCAAGTTAGCTGCAGAAGGTTTGGATCAAGAAGAGTTAGAGCTAGAACTGATAGATGCAGGGCTTGAAGAACTAGGTGAAGATAGTGAAGGTAATTTAGTGATAAGATGTGAGTTCAACAATTTTGGCAATATGCAGAAGGCTCTTGAAGAAAAAGGACTTGAAGCGAAATCAGCTGAGCTAGAATGGCTACCGCTTAATACCGTAGAAGTAACAGATGAACAGTCTGATGATGTGTTCAAGCTTATAGAGCGTTTAGAACAGGATGATGATGTGCAACGTGTGTTCCATAATATGGGATAATATCATTGTAAATATTAAGAACTTTATGCGGCAAGTAGATAGCTTGCCGTTTTTTTTATGAAACAATGCGCTAAATGTAATAAGCCATTTGACTGCTGTAGCGATGGCTCAGGTTGCTGGTGTGAGCAGTATACTATTCCTCAACACAACTTGGATAAACTAAGGACTGAATATGCAGACTGTTTATGTCCTCAATGTTTAGCTGAGTATAAGCTTGATCAAGAAATTACATTAGATAAAGAATAGAGTATAACTTAGCAACGTGAAGAAAAAGTCTACATTACCATTACTGATAGGACGTAAACCTTTGGTCGAAGCTTTAGAGCAGGGTACTGCTATAGAAAAGATATTCATGCTTCGCTCTGCTACAGGACCTGAGATCAATACGATAAAGAGAGTAGCTAAAGAAAGAGATATACCGGTCAGTCAGGTGCCAATAGAAAAGCTGGATAGACTTACCAAAGCACAGCACCAAGGTGTAGTAGCATGGACCAGCCTTCTTTCTTATGTAGATCTGCAATCTGCAATATCTCATGTGGTAGAACAGGGCGAACTGCCATTGTTCGTATTGCTAGATGGTGTTACTGATGTGCGTAATGTTGGTGCAATAGCAAGGTCTGCATTATGCTGTGGTGCTCAGGGTATTATCATGCCTACTTCATCTTCTGCTTCGTTGACAGAAGAAGCTATAAAAACATCGGCAGGTGCATTACGCAAGATAATGTTGTGTAGAGTGCCATCAGTTCCTCAGGCTATTGATATCCTTCGTTTGAATGGTATACAGGTATTAGGTACACGTATGGAGTCCAGTATCCCTGTATTCGATGCTGAAATGACCATGCCTTCCTGCATCGTAATGGGGGCAGAGGATAAGGGTATCAGTAAAGATGTTATTCGTCGTGCCGACCATCTTATACATATTCCAATGTCAGCTAATTTTGATTCTTTGAACGTTTCGGTGGCTACAGGAATGATACTGTATGAAGCCATGAGACAACGTTTGAAAGAAGGGGTGTAACTTTTTTTGTTTTTTAGCTTCCAACTTTTATACATTTGCAACTCAAAGGTTTTCGTTTTACAAACGAAATGAAAAGGGAATCAGGTGAAAAACCTGAACATTACCCGATGCTGTAAGCTTCATAACATGCTTTTGTAAACCTATGCCACTGTCTTATTAAGATGGGAAGGCTCGCAAAAGAAGAAGTAAGTCAGAAGACCTGCCTTTGCATTATCAACTTATCGCTGCTTTCGGGATCAAAAGCACAGGTAGGAACAAGGCGAGGCAGTGTTTGCATTTCAACTTATTCTCATCTGACATTTCCGTAGTTGCGTACATTATTAATTGTTTTAAAAAACTCAATTTTTCATGCGCAAAATTTTTACAATTGCATCAGCCTTAATGTTAGGCACATCTTTAGCAAACGCTCAAACCGTTGCAGACTTCGAATCATTATCACTTAGCAGTGCGGATACATTCTATGTAAACTATAGTGCTCCGGGCACCGATGTAGGTTTCAATGATGGTTTAGCTCATTTCTATACCAATTATGATACTGCAGGGTATAGTAGTTTAAGAAGTGGGTTTGTTTATTCAAACATGACAGATAGCGTAACAAGTGGTTATGCTAATCCTAACTCGGCAAAAGCAGCAGCAGGTTATAACGGTTCAAGCCAGTATCTAGTGTCTTACGGTAACACTGTGGTCGTATTAACAGGTAATGCTGCAGGTAAGCCTGTAAATGGTTTCTATGCTAGTAACAATACATATGCTTATAACAGTATGAGGGATGGAGATGCTTTCGCTCGTAAGTTCGGTGATTCTGGTACAGTGGTTGGTAGCCACCCTGACTGGTTCAAGCTAACTATATATGGTTATCTGAATGGTGCAAAAAAGGCAGACTCGGTCGATTTCTATCTTGCAGATTTTCGTGATGCAGATGACTCTAAAGACTATATCTTAAAAACATGGGAGTGGGTAGATCTACTACCGCTAGGCAATGTTGATAGTGTAGAATTTAAACTGACATCAAGCGATGTAGGATCTTTTGGTATGAATACACCAGCTTATTTCTGTATGGATAACTTTACCACAAATGAAACAGAAGTATCTGTTAGTAATACGCCTAAAGCTATCGTAGCTAAGGTTTATCCAAACCCAGCTGTAAGCCAGCTTACAGTTCAGATAGACAATAAAAGCGTTAAGCAACTGGTTGTTTATTCACTAAATGGTCAAGTAGTAGCACAGCAAGCTGTAACAAAAGATGTAACTTCAATAGATGTATCTAGCTTAGCAACTGGTACATATGTGCTACAGATGATAGGTGAGGAACAGTCTGAAACCATCAAGTTTGTAAAACAATAATTTAATGAGGAAATTATTATTCCTAATAGCAATACTATATTTTCCTGTGGCGCATGCACAATTTGCGCCGCAGGCAGGTGTTGCCGGTAGCACAGCTATTAGTGCTTCTGATAACATAATAGCAGAGTGGGCTACTAAATGTGAGCTAGACCTTGGTTGGGTAAATATTGCAGATACTACTTTAGGTAAAGTAAACGTTGGCGATGCAATATCGCCAATTGGCAAAGCCGATAACTTTGTTGTAAGCCTTGGTGATAGCGGTAGAGCTACCGTTACTTTTAAAGCACCTATATATAATGGGCCAGGTCCCGACTTTGTGATTTTTGAGAATGGCTTTGCTAACCCGGCAAACCCTGAAGAGTCGTTCATGGAGCTGGCATTTGTAGAAGTAAGCTCAGATGGTGTGAACTTTGCTCGCTTTCAGCCAACTTGCAATGTGGACACTACAACACAAATACCGGGAACTGGTACTTACTCAGATGCTTCAAAGGTGAATAACCTTGCTGGTAAATATATAGCACGTTGGGGTACACCTTTTGACCTCGATGAGCTAAAAGCATTATCCTCTATTGATGTGAATAATATTACACACATCAGACTAGTAGATGTAATAGGCGACTTAGGTGCGCACGCTATGCGTGATAAGAATGGCAATAAGATAAATGACCCTTATCCTACGCCATTCATTACAGGTGGTTTCGACTTGGATGCTGTTGGTGTTATCTATATGAAAGGTTTTCCTGCATCTGTACGTACTGCTGAAAAGGTGTTTCGTGTATATCCTAATCCCGCATCTGATAGGTTGGTTATCAATACCACAGATAGTAAGCTGACCAATGCCAATTACTCTCTGCTTGATATGACTGGCAAGGTAATTGCACAAGGTGTGCTAACTTCGGGCAATACTATTGTAGACTTAAGAGCATTATCTTCAGGTATATACAATATGGTGATCGTAGATGTAAATGGAACGAAATGGGTAGAACGAGTAACAAAATTATAGCACCGTTTTTATTAGCCGCACTGTTCTTTAGTGCTTGTGAAAAGGTTGATAATAATAAGGGTAACAATGGCAGTGCACCACCTCCTAATGATGTGGAGCGTAGTGTGTATGTAGTGTGCGAAGGAAGCTTAGGAAATGGAAACTCTTCTCTTTGGGCTCATACTCCGGGTAGAAATATCACATATTCAAATGTTTATCAGTCAGCTAATGGCGAGCTATTAGGCGATGTGTTCCAAAGTATGGAGCTGATAGGTAATAAGCTATTCTTGTGTGTCAATAACTCTGATAAGATAGTAGTACTGAATGAAGAGGATAAAAAGGAGCTAGGCGTAATAGACCTGTACAAGCCACGCTATATACAGCCTATTAGTGCCACAAAAGCGTATGTTACCTCTCTCTTCAGCAATAAGGTACATATTATTGACCCTGAGCAAATGACCTTGAAAGGCGAGATATCTATGCCTTTTGATAACCCCGAAGGTATAGCCTTAATAGATGATAGGGTATACGTGTGTTGTTGGGATACCTCTTGTACGGCTATTTATAGTATTGATATAGCTACAGATGCTATTGTAGATAGTGTTATGCTTCCTAGTGCAGCACCACATGATATTGTTGTAGATAATGAGAAGAAGATATGGGTAATGGCAGGTAATGCTACTAAGCAAAAATGGTCAACCTTATCATACATTAATCCTAAGACCAGGCAGGTCATCAAACAGTTTCAGTTTGAGCCTTTGGCTGATGCTACCCGTATGGCGTATAGCAGTGCGGAGGATAGATTGTTTTATCTGTTGGTAGATTATAATGGGAACACGACTTACAATGGTGTCTATACTATAACACGCCAAGATACAAAGCTTCCACACGATCCACTTATTGGTGCTAAGAAGTACCAGTATTATTGGGGGCTAGCTATAGATCCTGTAACGAATGACCTATACGTGTCAGATCCTAAAGGTTTTGTTCAGAAAGGTTCTGTATCTGTTTATAATACAGATGGTTCTGTTAAGAGTAGGTTTGATGTAGGAGTAGGTCCTGGAAATTTTTACTTTGATAAATAATTGTAACATATTCTTTAAGAGATCACATGTCACTGTGAGCACAAAAAAAATAGCATTACTAATGGTGGTGCTATTTTCATTTAGTTCACTATTGGCTCAGTCTTCAAAAGATACTCTCAGTGAGGTAAAGGTTATTGCTCCGAACAATGATAAGCCTGATGACGATAGAGTGAATGTATACGCACCCGGTACAAAAGTGTATAGCATAGACAAGCGCACTTTAGATATCTATCAGTTTCAAAACATGGCAAACCTCATATCGCAGCAAATGCCTGTTTTTGTCAAGTCTTACGGTGTTAATAGCTTGGCTACGTTGAGTTTTAGAGGAGCTTCTGCTGCACAGTCTCAGGTCTACTGGAATGGTGTGCCTATACAAAATGCCTCATCAGGTATAGCAGATGTGTCTTTACTGCCAGTATCTCTTATGAACAGGGTGAATGTAGTATATGGTAGCTCGTCTGCACTGTGGGGTAGTGGTAACGTGGGTGGAGCATTGCTAGTAGATAACGACCTTCCTGAGTTTACTGATAGTGCTAATGTTCATTTTGGGTCATCTGGGGTGACAGGCAGTTTTCATCAGTATAAACTAGCTGTAAATGGCGGTATCACAACAAAACGATTATCAATTGATGCCAGAGTATTTGGTCAGTCTGCTGAAAACGACCTTACATATATAAATAGGGGTAAAGAACAACGCCTTGATAATGCAAGACTACGCAACGGAACAGGGTTAGTGCAGTTGGGCTATAAACTAAATAACAAACAGGTCATTGGTCTTAAAGCTTGGTATCAAGACCATTATCGTGAGATACCACCCGCACTTTTTGAGTCAAGCTCTGTAAAACAACAGAGAAACAAGTCCGCACGTTTCTTAGTAGAGTGGAATAGAAGAAGCGAGGTAACAGCATATTACGCTAAGTTCTCTTTTATTAATGATGAGATGGAGTATGACGACTCCGCGGTTTTTATGCATACCCAAAACAAGACGCAGCAGCTATATTTTGAGTCTGGTATAAGTCGCATTTTTAGCTCTAAGCATAGGATAAAGTTATTTTTCCCATTGCAGTATTCCAGAATGTATAGGGTAGTGAACAATGATCATAAGGTGCAGGAGCGTTATGCTGTTGTTGCTGCATATGCGGGTAATTACTTAGGGCATAAACTGCATGTGGCCGGGCAATTGAGAGGTGAAGTTGTGAATAATAACTCAATATTATTGCCTGGTATTAATATCAAATATGACTTGCTTAACTGGTTGTCTGTCAATGCATCTGCGCAGCGTACCTACCGCGTGCCAACGCTGAATGAACTGTATTATGCCCCCGGTGGTAATGAGCAACTAAAACCTGAGCAAGGTTGGTCTCAGTCAGCAGGATATGTTACTAAAGAGTATATTGTTGATATAGGGGTGTCAGTAGAACATAGTGCTTCTGTATACAATAGAAAGATAGATGATTGGATACTATGGTTCGGTGGTGCTATATGGACCCCTCACAATATTGCATCGGTTCATAGTAGGGGTGTGGAGACAGAGAATAAGTTTACAAAACGTATTGGTCAGTTTAAGTTGCACCTTATTGCAAATGCAACATATAATAGGTCTACTACGGTGTCTAGCTATCTGCCTGGTGACGGAAGTATAGGCAAACAAATACCCTATACACCCAGATATAATGGCCAACTAAATTTTGGATTTACTTTCAAGTCTTTTTACTTCAATTATAATCATACCTATACAGGAGTACGTTATATTACTACCGACGAATCCTTCGGGTTAGACTATTATGACCTCGCCAATCTACAGTTGAAGTATACTATGCTTAAAGATGAGTATAGTATTAGTATAATATCGCAAATAAATAATGTTTTTGATAAGCAATATTATGTAGTAAATGCTCGCCCTATGCCGGGTATTAATTGGCTTCTTGGCTTCAGTTTCAAATATTTTTAACTATTCAATTATAGCCCCCCTTTCTTTTATGCCTTCTAAGTATTTTGGATAAGTACTGCCAGCAGGTAATAATAGTAAATGACAACGCCCTCTATGTGCTATTATGTCAGGGGATTCAATTTTTTTATGTTCTTTCATATAGTAGGCATCGTAATTATGCTCTTTACACCAGTCTAGTATCAAGCCCGCATTTTTTTTCATAGGCATCTCTTCAGGACCATGCATTTCTACAAAGAACGTTATGGATTGAAGTGCCGCAGTTTTTGTCGCACCTTTTAATACATAGCTTTCTGCGCTTTCTACGTCTATTTTAATGAGTTCAGGTGTTATTTGTATTTCTTCAATAATATTATCTAAGGTTGTTGTATCAACCCATAAGAAAGAGTTAGCTTGATGTGCAGATATCGCGTGCGTTTTGAACATACTACCTGCTGCTGCCGTACCAAATGTATAGAATTTGACCTTTTCACCTTTCTTTTCACCAACGAATCCGGCAATGAACATCTTATTAGTAGACATTCCATTCTTAATATGGTTAGAGGCAGCTGTTGCAAGGGCTAGAGGGTTAGGGTCTACCATTACTATGGTTTTCTTAGGGTTTTTAATAGAAGCCATAATAGATACACCACCTACATTTGCACCAATATCGAATATCTTATCGTGATTCTGTGTTAGAGCATATGCCCATGCTGCATCAGTATCGGGTTTATTTGGGTCTTTATCTATAGTGCCTGGATAAAGTGTAAGCTCTTTACCAAATATATTATATTTGATATCTTTTTTATTGTTACCCAGTACTTTAACTTTTATTGCGGCAAGTCTTTTTCTTAAGCTCATGTTGTTATTTGGATGCTAAAATAGCTATTGATAGCCAAAGTAGTATATTATGATATCAATATTTAAGTCCTCAACGTGCTGGTTTTAGTGTTTTTAGTGCTAATAATGGCATATTATCTTAATCCACAGTATATTAGTAGGGCAAACCATTTTGTTAATTGTAAAAATTGTAACGAGGTCTACCCAACCCAATTAACATAGGTGCAGTCTATGTAGTTGACAATTTTTTAAACACCCGTTACTTGGCAATCGCTTTGGCATATACAGTACCTGGTCAGGCCAGCGAGCTAGAAGAGCTCATCCGGGGGTGCATGCGTAACGAACGCAGCGCTCAGGAACAGATATATACGATGTTCTATCCGAGGATGATGGGCGTTGTTCGCAGGTATATTGACCATATAGATCAGGCTGAGGAAGTAATAAACAACGGTTTCTTGAGGGCATTCCAAAAAGTAAACCAATACACATTCCAAGGCTCATTTGAAGGCTGGTTGAGAAAAATAGTGTTTCATTCGGTGTCAGATTATGTAAAGCAGAACACTCGTTATAATGAAAACATAGTATTGGTCGAGAAAGACCAATACATACATAAAGACCATGCGGATAACTTGTATTACAACCAATTGTTAGAATTGGTACATGCACTACCGGATGCTACAAGATCAGTATTCAATATGTATGTGATGGAAGGATATTCGCACAAAGAGATAGGAAAAGCGCTGGGTATAAGTGAAGGAACATCTAAATGGCATCTGTCAGAAGCTAGGAGGATGTTGAAACAAAAAATTGAGAAACTACAATTGCATTTAAAAAAATAAAATTTATCCTAATGGATAATAACATGATCAATATTGATGAACTCTTTCGCCAGCGTATGGGCAACGCTGAGGAAGGGCAGCGACCAGGTTCTTGGTTGAAGATGAAGGAGCTCTTAGATGAGCAAATGCCGGTAACTGAGCCAGTAGCTGCAAGCAATAAAAGACGTATACTGTTGTTAACAGCTGGAGTGCTTTTAATATCTACACTAACAGTGGGTAGCTATCAAGCATACGAAGCATTTAGAGGAAATAATATATCTGATGATGTGTTGTCTAGCTATACAGCGCACAACAGATCTATTAATACACCTGGTGCTGTAAGTACTGTGATGAACTATGCAGATGGTAAAGCCGTTGTTGCCCGTAACGGTCAGATACAGGATCAAGATATTACTACCACAGATAGTGAACCGAATGCAGGTGTAGCTTCAAGCAATAGTACTAATAGTACAAGTAATGATAATGTATTAGCAAGTACAAACAACTCTGTTGGTCAAAATAGTGTTTCCAGTAACACCCCTTCTACATCGGGAACAAACGGAAACAATTCTTCATTCAATAATAATGTTAACAATCAAGATAACTCTTTAACTAATAGTAATTTATCTGCTGCTACTTCAAGCAGTTTGGCTGATGGTCAAGTTGTTTCCGATGAGAACAACGGAAACAAAAATGCTGTTGCACAG
>CAZPDA010000112.1:0-9680 GCA_964585115.1 uncultured Flavipsychrobacter sp. | reverse complement strand
ATATGAAGCTATGGGCATATTATGAAAAAGACTAAAAAACTAAAAGCCACTCTATTTAGAGTGGCTTTATAAAATATAATTTATAAGCTACTATTACAGTTCCAATAAAGACTTAACAGGGTCTTTACCAAATAGTAATAGCTCAGGATTCTCTAATAGTTCCTTCACGCGTACTAAGAAGCCAACAGACTCTCTACCGTCAATGATACGGTGATCGTAGCTAACGGCTAAGTACATCATAGGGCGTATCTCTACCTTACCGTTGATAGCCATAGGACGCTCCTCTATCTTGTGCATACCAAGTATAGCAGACTGAGGAATGTTGATGATAGGAGTAGACATCAATGAACCGAATACACCACCATTGGTAATAGTGAATGTACCACCCGTCATCTCGTCCATGCTTAATTTGTTGTCACGTGCTTTCTTAGCAAGTGTCACCACTTCAGACTCTATCTCTGCCATGCTCATGCTCTCGGCATTGCGGATAACAGGAACAACAAGACCTTTTGGTGCAGATACTGCTATTGATATATCGCAGTAGTCGTGGTATATTATCTCTTCACCATCAATGTATGCATTAACTGCCGGCCACTCTTGTAGTGCGTAGCAACATGCTTTGGTAAAGAATGACATGAAACCAAGACCTACGCCATGTGTTTCTTTGAATTTTTCTTTGTACTGCTTACGAAGAGCCATGATGTTGGTCATGTCTACCTCGTTGAAGGTAGTAAGCATAGCCGTAGTGTTCTTCGCTTCCACAAGTCTGCGAGAAACTGTTTTACGTAGCTTGCTCATCTTCTCACGCTTCTCTTCGCGAGAGTTAGCTACTGTACCCGGACGACGACCAGGGTTAGCCAATGCTTCCAGCACATCTTTCTTAAGTATGCGCCCACCTTCACCTGTACCTACTACATCACCAGCAGAAAGCTTATTGTTTGCCATCATGCTTTTAGCTACAGGAGTAGCTTTAGCATCTACCTTTGCAGGCTGCGCAGCAGCTTTAGGTGCTTCTTCTTTCTTTTCTTCTTTTGGAGCAGGAGCTTCTTCTGTTGCTTCAGGTTCAGCAGCACCTTCTGGGCGCTCAGCCGATTCGTCTATTTTACATGCAACATCTCCTATGTTCAGATCTGTACCTTCTTCTGCAACTACGTGCAGTATACCTGCTTGTTCAGCGTTCAGTTCGAAAGTGGCTTTTTCTGATTCTAACTCACAGAGTAGTTCATCTCTTTCTACCCAGTCACCATCATTTTTTAACCAAGTAACTAATGTTACTTCACTAATCGACTCGCCAACAGGTGGCACTTTTATTTCTATCATGGAACAACTATCATTTGCGGGATGCTAAATTAGCAAACACCTATTGATTAATCAAAAATACAAGTGTCTAAGAGATTTTTTGCTATTCAGGGTAACTTATTTTGCTAAATTGATACCGATACGGCATAATATTATTCCTATTGCTATGCTTAGAGCTGTATATATAATAGAAGTAGTAATGCGTTGCTCTTGTAGCAGTGCATTATTCTCCAGTGCAAAAGTAGAAAATGTAGTAAATGCGCCACAAAATCCTGTTGCTAATACCAGCCAGCCGTGCTCTACCATCCATCCGCCTCTCTGAGCCAAGCCAAAGAATAGACCGATAAGAAAACAGCCCACAATATTTACCGTAAAAGTGGCAAAAGGGAAAGGGTTGGTCACAAGTCTATTGACGAGATGGCTAACGCCATAGCGAGCAATGCTACCGAAAAAACCGCCTATTCCTACCAATAATATTGTGCGTAACATGATGCTACAAAATAAGGACTAAATAAGTAAAAAGAATAAATACCTCAGATCTTGCTAAAAAACAAAAGCCAAGTGCATAATAGACACTTGGCTTGTATAATGAATTCATTTTGTCATAACTATTCTACCCAGTCAGCTATGAAAACGTTTGTTTCTCTTGTACCACCGTTGTTACGGTTAGAGCTGAACATGATCTTCTTACCATCTGGTGAGAACATCGGGAAGGCATCAAAACCACCATCATGAGATATTTTTTCAAGACCTGTACCATCCATATTGATGATATACATATTGAATGGGAAACCTCTTGCATACTCATGGTTAGAAGCGAAGATGATACGCTTACCATCAGGCATCCAGTTAGGAGCCCAGTTCGCTTTACCTAGGTTAGTTATCTGTTTTACATTGCTACCATCAGCATCTGCAACAAATACTTCCATGTTCGTCGGCATTACCAAACCTTGGTCTAGCAGTCCTTTATATTCTTTAATAGCAGAGTCTGTTTTAGGACGAGATGCACGCCATACTATCTTAGTACCATCTGGCGAGAACCATGCACCACCATCATAACCCAACTCATTTGTTATTTGCTTCACGTTGCTACCATCCATATCCATAGTGTAAAGGTCTAGGTCGCCATTACGCATAGATGTGAATAGTATCTTATCACCCTTAGGAGAGATAACAGGCTCGGCATCGTAGCCCGGAGTATTTGTTAATTGCTTCGTGATGTTACCATCAAGGTCTGCAACAAAGATGTCGTAGCTATCATAGATAGGCCATACATACTTCTTCATCTTCTCCTTATCCGGTACAGGAGGGCAATCCTCGCAACCTAAGTGTGTAGAAGAATATAGAACGTGCTTGCCATCTGGCATTAGGTACGCACATGTAGTACGACCAGTGCCCGTGCTCACTTGCTTATATGTGAATGAATCGTCTTTAGACTCAGGTAAAACACCATAAAAGATACGGTCACACTCTATACCTTCAGCAGGATTGGTACGCTGAAAGATAATAGCCTTACCATCGAAGCCGAAATAAGCCTCAGCGTTATCACCACCGGTTGTTAGCTGACGAACGTTAGCAAAGTGGTTCTCATCAGAGTAAGTAAGCGTGTTCGGGTCTACTGCCTCAGACGTTCCATGACCACCATGATGAGCATGGTCTTTGTCATTACCGTGTGCGCTGTCTTGTGTTGTGTCTCCACCACATGCTGCTAAAAACAACATCAGGCCAACTATGCTGTATCTTTTCATTAATTATGAGTTATTTATTTGGGTGCAAAGGTACTTCTACGAGGTGGAGATACGTACACATTTGTCATGCAGATTGTCACGCAATTGTCAGAGCTTGAGTAGGAAGAGAAGTGCAGGCATACACGCCTGCACTATTTATAAGGATATTATGATAATGCGCTCTCTAGCGTAAAGGTCTCTTTCAGGCGGATACGCCCCTTTTCATCTCTATAGAGTGATGCACATTCATTCCTAGGGTCGTGCTCAAAAACTAGTGTCCAGTTGTTGTCTACAGCTAGTGTCAGCATTTTTTCTTTTTCAGCTAGTGTATCCAGCGGTCTCATATCGTAGCCCATAACCCATGGCAATGATATATGTGCTGCACTTGGTAGCAGGTCTGCACAGAAAAGGAATGTTTTGCCTTCTATTTCCATCTGCAATAGCATCATTTGCTCTGTGTGCCCGTTGCAGTAGTGTAGGCGTATACCTTCTATCCACTCTTCACCGTCCGTTACATCTATAAATTCTAATACACCTGCTTCTTGTAGTGGTAAGATATTCTCTTTTAAGAAGCTGGCTTTTTCACGAGCATTTGGTGTTATTGCCCAATCCCAGTGAGCCTTGTTGGTATAATATGTAGCATTAGGGAAAGCAGGTACTAGCTTGTCTCCTTCGCGCTTTACACAGCCTCCGCAATGGTCGAAGTGTAGGTGTGTAAGGAATACATCTGTAATGTCTTCAGGCTTGTAGCCATGTTTTGCTATAGACTTCTCAATGGTGTCTTCTCCATGTGGGTGAAAGTGACTAAAGAACTTTTCGTCTTGCTTAGTACCCATACCATTGTCTACCAATATCTTTCTGTCTCCATGCTCTATCAGCAAGCAACGCATTGCCCATGTACATAGATTTTGCTCGTCAGCAGGGTTTACCTTTTGCCACATTACTTTAGGTACAACACCATGCATTGCACCGCCGTCCAGCTTGAAATATCCTGCATTTACTGTGTAAACTTTCATATCGTTCTATGTTACCGTTGATTGAATATTCATTTTTTTAGCTCGGCTAAGAGCTATGTATAAAAGTAAGGCACCTACAGCAAAGAACCCTATCAATGCTAATATAGAGTTGCGCATACTGCCGGTCAGCTCTTCTATAAAACCGAATGAGAACATACCTATTACTATAGCCACTTTTTCGGATACATCGTAGAAACTAAAGAAGGACGTGGTATCCTTGGTCTCCGGCATCAGCTTAGAGTAGGTAGAGCGACTGAGCGACTGTATACCTCCCATTACCAAACCAACAACCGTTGCTACTATGTAGAATTGCATTGCCGTTTGTATAAAGTAGGCATAGATACACACGCCTATCCATATCATGACCACGCCAAGTAGCACCTTTATATTCCCAAAGCGTTCTGATAGCTTTGCCATGATATATGCACCTGCTATGGCTACCAGCTGTATGATAAGTATGGTCATAATAAGTTGGCTGTCCTCTAGCTGTAATTCTTTACTACCAAAAATGGTAGCTGCCAGCATCACCGTTTGCACACCCATACTATATAGGAAGAAGGCGCCTAAGTAGGTCTTCAGTACAGGCATAGACTTTATCTTTTGCCATACTTTCTTCAGCTCGTAGAAGCCATTTGTTATGATACTCCTTTCCGGATGCTGTTCTAATGGCTGTCCTTTAGGTAGTCTGTTCAGTGATAATTGAGAGAATATCAACCACCATACACCTACTAGCAAGAATGATAGCCTAGCGGGGAAACCCGCGTCAGTAATGCCAAAGAGTTCAGGCTTCATCACAAATACAAAGCATATCAGCTGTAATAATACACTACCTACATATCCATATGCAAAGCCTTTTGCGCTTAACTTATCACGAGCTTCAGGTGCTGCTATCTCTGGCAGGTAGGCATTGTAGAAAACCAAACTGCCACAGTACCCCACGGCTGCTATTATGAAAAATATAATACCCAGCTCCAGCGTATCTCCTGTAAAGAAGTACAGCCCCATGCAAGATATTGCGCCTATGTAGGCAAATAGCTGCATAAAGCGTTTCTTATTGCCGCGATAATCGGCAATAGAAGATAGTATAGGAGAGATGAGTGCAATAAATAGATATGCTGCAGCTACAGCATAGTTAAATAATACAGAGTTAGTAAATGTATACCCGAAGAAGCTTACTTGCTCGCTTATCACTACATCGTTCTCCTTCAGTGTGGTAACTGCTGTATAGTAAGCAGGAAATATAGTTGAGGTAATGACAAGATTGTAGGCAGAATTTGCCCAGTCATACATCGCCCAGCCGTTGTGCAGCTTTTTTGTTGCTGCGTCCGGTTTTTGAGAGGTTGCCATTCAGCTAAAGTAAATATTTCTGAGGTAGAAATATATGCTTAGCGAAAAGTTAACTCCTTTAGCGAGCTACCATATAGTTGCACATTTTGTACAATATGCGTGCGCCTACTATGCTGTCGATATTATCCAAACCATGCTCACCGGCAGATACCTCATTCAGGTCGAAGCCTATTAACTGCTTGCCGCTTAGGTGTATTTGCTTGAACAGATAGAACATCTGCTCCATCTCAAACCCGCCGGGTACGGGTGTGCCTGTATTAGGACAAAGCTTAGGGTCAAGACCATCTATATCAAAGCTGATGTATATTTTCTGAGGTAGGTCTGCTACTATATTCTGGCATACTTGTTTCCAAGTAGCACCTTCGTATTGTTGTTCTTTTATATCCTTGTCAAAGTGTGTGGAAATACGGTCAGGGTTTTGGCGTATCATCATCACTTCTTCATCACAATAATCACGTATGCCCACCTGTACCAGTTTACTTACTTGCGGCACTTCTTTCAGCACATTGTACATGATAGAGGCATGAGAATAAGTAAAACCTTCATAAGCCTCACGTAGGTCTGCATGGGCATCTATCTGTAGTATGCCAAAGTCTTTATGGACATCTGCAAGAGCTTGGATATAACCAAGTGGAGAGCTATGGTCGCCACCAATAAGCCCTACTTTCTTCCCCTTCTTTAACAGCTCGGCAGTTTGCTCTTTTACCCATTGGTTTAGCGCGTTACTACCTTCATTTATTTCTCTTAGCTTCTCTGTAAGGTGTTCATTATCAGATATATCGCCACCTTCTTCCAGGTGGGCAATTATAAGTTGTGCGCACTGGCGGTGATAATCACTTTTCTTACGTACTTCTTTCTCTATGGGCTGCATGTAGAAGCCTTTCTTCCAGCCATCTGTCACATCCGGATCGTAGAGGTCTATCTGTAGCGATGCATTGAATATCTGCTCGGGTCCGCGCGATGTGCCGTCACGATAAGATGTAGTAACCTCCCAAGGTACGGGTAGTAGTACCAGTTCTGCATCATCTTCCTCAAACGGAAGCCCGAATATATTGTTAGCCGTAAGGCCTACTGAGTTTGGGTCGAAGTTAGAAAGGTCAGCCATGCGTGAAATTTTTAACGTGGCGGCAAAGGTATGATTTATAAGAATATAATGGACTATTCGTTATGTGTATATATAGTTATCCGTTTAGGGTAGATAAGCATAAAAAATAGTGAATTGTAACGATTGTCACGGGAATTTCAGCTCACAAGCCGTAAATTTGCGTACGACATAAATGAACTATTCTTTAATTATTGGTGGCGTATGAAAAAGACACACATTATATTATTGGTGTTGGTAGCAGCTGCGATGACAGCTATCGTAAGTATGTTTGGTGATTTCAGTACTTATGAGACCTTTGCTTCTGCTTCTAAAGAGCCGGGTGAGCAGTACCATGTGATAGGACAGCTAGCTGAAGGTAAGGAAATGGTATATGACCCTGTAAAAGACCCCAACCACTTTGTGTTCTACGTGAAGGATAAGGCGGGTACAGTAAATCAGGTAGTATTCAAAGGTTCTAAACCTACAGATATAGAAAAGTCTGAACAGGTAGTGATGACAGGGTATATGCAGGACGATGTATTCCATTGTTCTAAAATACAGATGAAGTGCCCTTCTAAGTATCAGAACGACCAGATAGCTGTTGCGGGTCAGGGCTAATCTCTCTTTTCTTCGATCAATATTCTAAACATTCATTAGCTTGGATATACAATATATAGGAGAACATTTAGGACCCGGGAAACTGGGTCATTTTTTTGTGATCACTTCGTTTGTAGCTGCACTATTCAGTGCCTTTAGCTACTTCCGCTCCGCACAGACAGAGCAGAGCAATCCATCATCTAGCCTTACATGGCTACAGTTAGGTAGAAATGGTTTTGTATTACACTCCGCTACAGTAGCGGGTATATTCATGACCCTTTACTATATCATCAGCAATCACTTGTTCGAGTACCATTACGTATGGCAACACTCAGACCTTAGTTTATCGCCTAAGTATCTTTTGTCCTGCTTTTGGGAAGGGCAGCAAGGTAGTTTCTTACTATGGTCTATATGGCATTGTGTACTTGGGATAATAGTAATGCGCACCGCTAAGGGGCTTGAAAGTAGGGTGATGACCGTGATAGCGGTGGTGCAGGTCTTATTAGCTACTATGCTTTTAGGCTTCCATTTCAGTCCTGACTTTAGCATTGGTAGTTCACCGTTCGTATTGTTGAGAGATAAGATGGCTAATGCCCCTATCTTCCAGCAAGCTAATTATATGGACTTTGTGAAGGATGGTAACGGACTGAATGAATTGCTACAGAACTACTGGATGGTGATACACCCACCTGTACTATTCTTAGGGTTTGCATCTACCATTGTGCCATTCGCATTTGTAATAGCAGCCTTATGGAAAGGTGAGTATAAGGAGTGGGTACGCCAAACGCGTATTTGGAGCTTGTTCTCAGGTGGTGTGCTAGGTTTGGGTATCATGATGGGTGGTGCCTGGGCTTATGAGTCCTTGACCTTTGGAGGCTACTGGGCGTGGGATCCAGTAGAGAATGCCTCGCTAGTTCCTTGGCTTACACTGATAGCAGGTCTACACACACTTATCATATTCAAAGCAACAGGTCGCTCATTTGTAATGACGGTCTTTATGCTTGTCGTTACTTATATACTAATATGGTACTCTACCTTCCTTACCCGTACCGGTGTACTTGGAGAGACCTCTGTACACGCATTTACAGGAGAAGGTAAATCACTATACTGGCACCTGATCATTGTTCTGGCGCTATTGATAATAGCTAGTGTTGCATTGATAGTGAAACGCTGGAAGAGTATGCCAAGAGTGAAGACTGAAGAGCAGCTAAGCTCCAGAGAGTTCTGGATGTTCATTGGTTCTTTTGTGCTGTTCTTATCAGCATTGCAGATCATTATTAGTACATCTATACCGGTATGGTCTCCACTTGCTAAAATGATAACGGGTAAAGATGTAGCTCCACCTGTTGACCCAGTGGCTCACTACAATAGTATACAGGTATGGGTGGCTATAGTTATATCCGTATTGGCAGGTGCTATCCTTTACCTTAAGTTTAAGAAGAGTGACCCTAAGACGGTGTGGAAACGCTTTGGTATTACAGGGGCTATCAGCTTGGCAATGGCATTGATAATTGGCTTTACTCAAGATATCACTACTCCTCAATATGCCTTATTGTTATTTACTACCAGCTTTACGATAGTTGCTACCGTGTACTATGCTATATCTATACAGAAGGCTAAACTAATGAAGTTGGGAGCTGCTGTCAGTCACTTAGGCTTCGGCCTAATGCTATTAGGTATATTATTATCATCTTACAATAAAGAAGTAATGTCTATCAATACGATGGGCGTTGTCTTCAACTTTGGCGGAACACAGGCCGAGAATATGAAGGAGAGTAGAGATAATGTGCTGTTGTTCAAAGATGTGCCAGTAGTAATGGGAGAGTACACAGCTACATACCTTGGAGATTCAACTTCTGCTGAAGATAAGCGTACCTTCTTTAAGGTGAACTATGTGAGGGAAGACACAGCAACGGGTAAGGTAACGGAGCGTTTTACGCTTACGCCTAATGCCTTTGTTAATACTAAAGGTAATAACGGACTTAATGCCAACCCTGACTCTAAGCACTACATCACAAGAGATATCTTCACTTATGTTACTCAGTATCTTGCTGCTGATAAAAGTACTGCCAGTCAAGACTACGAGACCAAGATAATGAAGGTAGGAGATACCGCATTCCTGAATAATGGTTATATGGTGTTCGACCGCTTTGATAAGGATGTAACAGACCCTAACTATACTGCTGAGGCTAATGATATAGCTGTAGCAGCAAAGTTCAAAGTGTATGATCTGAAAGGGCAAGTAGATAGTCTGTCTCCGATATTTGTATTAAGAGATCAGCAGTATGTATTGAATATAGAAGATACGCTGGATCGTATGAAGGTATATACGCATGTATCTAATATTCTACCTGAAAAAGATGCCATAGAACTGAAGATAAAAGAGCTGAAACCACAGGATGAATACATTGTAATGAAGGCATTGGTATTCCCGTATATCAATGTGTTGTGGTTAGGTATCATTGTAATGGTGCTAGGCTTTATGCTAAGTATGGTAAATAGAATAAAAAAGAAAGAGAAGGTTAGAAAGTAATATTCTTCTATTAACTAATAATATTTATAGGGTTCAGGCATTGCTTGAACCCTATTTGTTTTCCTAAACAGTACGTT
>CAZPDA010000111.1:0-9782 GCA_964585115.1 uncultured Flavipsychrobacter sp. | reverse complement strand
GGAATATATATTACTTACTAGAGATGTACTTCTTCTCTTTGATACGTGCAGACTTACCGAAACGGCTACGTAGGTAGTAAAGTTTCGCGCGACGTACACGACCTCTCTTATGTACTTCTACAGAAGCAATGTGAGGCGAGAAAAGAGGAAATACACGCTCAACACCGATACCGTCAGATATCTTACGTACGGTAAAAGTTTGAGTATGACCAGTACCCTGACGCTTGATAACGTTGCCTTTAAAAGACTGGATACGCTCTTTATTTCCTTCTACAATTCTATAATTAACAGTGACATTGTCACCTGCTTTAAACTCAGGTATCTCAGCGTTAGCTGACATCTGCTCGTGTACAAAAGCTATAGCTTCCATTGTTACTTACATTTTGGGTCTGCAAAGGTAATGCTAAATTCAATTTCAACAAAATAAATTCAACAAAAAAGATATTAATCATCAAGAAGGTCCGGTCTGCGCTCTTTAGTACGCTTTACCGACTGCTCATAACGCCATTCATCCACCTTCTTAGGGTCGCCACTCAGTAGCACGTCAGGTACTTTACTCCCCCTCCACTCCGCAGGGCGGGTATATACAGGCGGTGCTAGTAGTCCGTCCTGATGCGAATCGAACAAAGCAGAGGTCTCATCATTCAGCACACCGGGCAATAATCTGCCCACAGCATCTACTATAATAGCCGCAGCCAGCTCTCCACCACTCAATACATAATCGCCAATAGATAGCTCTAAGGTCACAAATTGCTCCCTTACCCGCTCATCTATCCCCTTGTAGTGTCCGCATATAATGACCAAGTTACCTTTCAGCGATAAAGAGTTAGCTATTTTCTGGTCAAAGGTCTCACCATCGGGTGTCATATATATCACCTCATCGTAAGTGCGCTCCTCTTGCAGTTTCTCTACAAGTATGGCTAAAGGTTCAGCCATCATTACCATACCTGCACCACCACCATATTGATAGTCGTCTACCTGAGCTTGCTTATATGGTGTATGGTCTCTTAGGTTGTGTACCACCACTTCAAGCAAACCTTTATCCTGAGCCCTCTTCATGATAGAGTGGCTGAACGGACTTTCCAACAACTTTGGTAATACCGTGATTATATCAATCCTCATCATTGCTACCTTCTGTGTAGACCTCGATCAGCCCTTCGGGCAGGTCTGTTCTGATGTATTTATTTCTTGTATTTACTTCTATCAACATCTCATCTATCAACGGAAGCAATACTTCTTTACCGTTATAATTAATAGTAGCTATCCATTGCACACTGGTCTGCATCACGTCCTCTATCTCTCCCAGCGAACCGAGGTTCTTATCTACTATATTAAAGCCTATCCATAGCAATGGTGAATCTGTAGCTGCTTCGGTCAATATATCTTCGTTCACATACACATGTTTGCCTATCAACCTCTTGGCTTGCTCCATTGTCTCTACATCATCTAGCCGTATATGATATTCGTCATCATTAGCGGCATGTGCATCTACCACAAAGTATGGGATACGACTATCTTTGGTCAATTCCAGAAACAGCACGTCATCTTTCTTAAGCCACTCTGTCTTATCAGCTATATGCTTTAGGATGACCTTACCCTTAAGACCGTGTGTAGCTACTATTTTACCTATTCTTACCATTGCAGCTTGCAAAGTTAATCCAATATTGAAAAACTATACCTATGCTAGAAATAGCCGAAGTAAAACTTATAATTGGTTGAATACTCAATACTTAGTTCATCTCCTTCACTCATGCTTGAATAATCTTGCTGAGACACCTCTATGCTTAGCTTTGTAGGAGAGTCGAGATAGAAATAGTATTTCTTATCGTGCGGCATGAACTGCTTACGCTTGATGTGTGTATGCTCAATAGTCTTGCTACGCGTCTTAATGTCTTTATCCAGCTTATGCAAAAACCTACGATATACGGCAAACATTATAGCCCCAACGAATACCAATAAAAAACCAACTCCCCAAAAATAGGTACCGGGCGTGAATGCTATTTCGTATTCGTCCTCCGTCCCTTCCACTGCCTTGAACCATGAGAATAGGAATGGTATCACAAAGCAGAGTATCATCAATATATTGGCTACTTTATAGAACTGCTTACCTTCTTTTGCCCTCTTCTCATTGAGAAAAGATAACTCTTCTTCATCCATCCGTTCTTCATAAAAAGTTATCTTTCTCAATACTCGGTCATTTTACAGCCCGTATATGCCTGTATATTTTTCTGTAGCGTAGTCCATAAATGCAGTAAAGCTCAAGCCTTGCCCGGTCAGTTTTTGACACAACTCTTCAGAGCGGTATTTTCTACCATATTGATGCACACCTTTGCGCAGCCATTGTAGCAATTCGCCAAACTCACCTTCTTGTATCTTCTGTTCCAGTCCGCTTATCTCTTTAGTAGCTTGCTGATAGAACTGTGCAGCATAGAAGCTACCTAAGGAGTAAGTAGGGAAGTAGCCGAAGCTACCATGTGCCCAGTGTACATCTTGCAACACACCTTCCTTATCATTATCAGCCGACACCCCCAAGTACTTCTTATACATCTCATTCCAATAAGCACTCAGGTCTTTTATAGCTACCGTACCATCTACCATTGCTTTCTCTACTTCATAACGTATCATAACATGAAAGTGGTAAGTAAGCTCATCAGACTCCGTTCTTATTAAAGACGGCTCTACTTTATTCATGCCTTTGTAGAAGTCTTCAAGCGAAACATCACTCAACTGCATACCAAAGTACTGCTGCAGCTTGGGATAAAAATATTTCCAGAATGGCAATGCACGACCTACGCTGTTTTCCCATAGTCGAGACTGTGACTCGTGGATAGACAAAGATGCAGCCTCGCCCAGCGGCAAACCATAGTAGTCGCTACTTAAGCCTTGCTCATATAGCGCATGACCACCTTCATGTATACTACTCCATAGCAATGACGCAAAGTCGTTCTCGTCTACTCTAGTTGTCACCCTTACATCTTGCGGAGAGAATGAGGTAGTGAACGGATGCTCTGATATATCTTGTCTACCTGCTGATAGGTCGTAGCCCATACTCTTGAGCACATCCATAGAAAAGTCCCACTGACCTTGGCGGGGGTAGTTTCTTTTTAAGAAGGCATCATCTACTTGTGGTGCTGCTTTTATCTTATCTAATAATGATGGCAGCGTTGCTTTCACCTCATCAAATATCGGGTTGAGCATAGACACCGTTGCGCCCTTCTCATAGTCATCCAGCATAGCATCGTATACATGCTCTTTATACCCTACATGCTCTGCTTCTTCTTTCTTTAGCGCAAGCATCTTCTCCAGCTCAGGAGCATATATGCTATAGTTATTTTCTCTGCGCGCCTGTATCCATACGCTGTAGCTTTTGCTTATCTGCATGGATATCTTCTCTACTAATGCCGCAGGTACTTTACTGTGTTTATCGTAATCTTCTTTGCTAAGCCTAATGTTATCAGCTTCTGCTTCAGAAAGGTCGCCTCTACCCGATAACTCTGTTAGGATATTCCCGTAGCGTTCGCTTGTAACAATATCGTGAGACATTGACCCGAGTGTAGCCAATTGTCGTCCTCTATGTTCAAAACCTTTTTCGGGCATGAATACCTCTTGGTCCCAACCTAGTACCGCCGAAGCGTAGTTAAGGTCTGCGGCTTTTTGTGCCAGTTCTTTATATTCCTGATATAGTTCTTTCGATGTCTTACTACTTATCATTGTTCTTATTTTTCGTCTTTTTCGTGCATATCCAGTCGTAGCACTTTATTGATACCGTCTAGTTTTAATAGCTTTCTACAAAGCGCATCCAGCTCTTCCCTATCGTGTACGTACACCATTATCGTACCATCGAACACCCCATCGTGAGAATCAATACTGATAGAGCGCATATTCACATTCAGCTCTGCAGATATAACATTGGTTATCTTCTGTATCACACCTACATCATCCAGTCCTATCAAGCGAACTCCTGTAAGGAAGGATATCTCTTTGTTCTTAGCCCACTTGGTCTTCACCACCCTATGCCCATGGTGTGCTAATAGCTGCGCAGCATTAGGGCAATCCGTACGGTGTATCTTAAGTCCTTCAGAGGTAGTAATGAACCCGAACACATCATCCCCCGGTATGGGTTGGCAACACTTAGCCAGCTGATATTTTATCTTATCAGAGCTTTCGCCAAAAATGACCAGTTCTGTACCTTTTGCTGGTTTCTGTTGTTTCTCAAAATCCTCTTCTGATACAAGATCTTTCGTATTCAACTTCACCTCTTTTGGCGGCTGGTGTATCTTATCTCCGTGTACAGAGAATTTCTTAAGTTCTTTCAGGTCAATATTATCTACTGCTATAGAATAGTAGAGGTCTAATAATGAATTCTTTTTATAATAGGCGCATAGCTCTTGCAAGTTGTGCGGTGAGGCATGCACGCCAAGGTTTTTCAGCTTTCGCTCCAGTATTTCTTTACCCTCATCACCAATTCTTCGTTTCTCTTCTTTTAGATAATACTTGATACGCGACTTAGCCTTACCTGTAGTCACAAACGTTAGCCAATCTTCATTAGGGTGTTGCTTAGACGATGTAATTATCTCCACCTGGTCACCACTCTTCAGTATATAGCTCAATGGCACTAACCTATAATTCACCTTGGCTCCTATACATTTTGCCCCAAGCTCAGAGTGTATATCAAAAGCGAAATCTAACGCAGTAGCTCCCTTCGGTAATACTCTCATCTCACCGGTAGGGGTATATATGTATATCTCTTCGGTAAACAGATCTAGCTTGAAATCTTGCAAGAAGTCTAACGTATCTGTATCCGGATTACTTAAGACATCTCTCAAATGCTCCATCCAGCTATCCAGCTTAGTATTCTGTACGCTACCGCTACCTTCTTTATACTTCCAGTGTGCTGCTAGCCCTTTCTCTGCTATCTCATTCATCCTTGCCGTGCGTATCTGCACTTCCACCCATCTACCCGACTGTCCCATTACGGTAGTATGCAGTGCCTCATAGCCATTACCCTTAGGTACACTTATCCAATCCCGTAGCCTGTCGGGGCTTGGCTTATAGAAGTTGGTAACTATGGAATACACTTTCCAACAGTCTTCTTTTTCCTTCGGCTCAGGAGTATCTATGATAACACGTATCGCAAAAAGATCATACACTTCTTCAAAAGCAACATGCTTTGTACGCATCTTATTCCAAATGCTGTGTATGGACTTAGGACGACCGAATATCTTGAACTTATATTTCTGCTTTTCCAGCTCTTGCTTGATGGGCTTGATGAATTCGTTGATATAACGTGTTCGTTCTCGCTTGGTCTCTTTTAGCCCATTTTCTATTTCCTCATATACTTCGGGCTGGGTATATTTCAACGAAAGGTCTTCTAGTTCAGACTTTATCTCGTAGAGCCCTAGCCTATGCGCTAACGGAGAATAAATATAAGTGGTCTCAGATGCTATCTTCAACTGCTTCTCCTTAGCCATACTACCAAGCGTGCGCATATTGTGTAGTCTATCCGCCAGCTTTATAAGTATAACACGAGGGTCTTCTGCGAGAGTCAATAATATCTTACGAAAATTCTCTGCCTGTACTGTTGTCTCAGCTTTCAGGTCTACTACATTAGATATTTTTGTAAGCCCGTCTATAATCTTAGCGTGGCTGTCTCCAAATTCACGTTCTATATCCTCAAGAGTAAGCTCTGTATCTTCTACCACATCATGCAGCAAAGCACAAATAGCGGAAGTAACCCCTAAGCCTACTTCATCCACCACAATTCTGGCCACAGCTATAGGGTGCAACACATATGGCTCTCCTGATTTTCTACGCATATCTTTATGCGCATCTACAGCCATCTCAAAAGCTCGACGTAGCTTTGCCTTGTCGCCTCTTTTCAATCTCTGCTTCAGCGACCGTAACAAGGCTCTATACTCACGGGTTATCTGCTTCTTTTCCTCGTCTTCGTCTCTATGATACAAACCACTAAGCGGGTTGGGTAATTGCATACACTATACTATTACTCTAAATTTACGAAAATAGCTCTTACATCGTCTGATGTCAGACTAATGCCAATATAGCCAATACTAATAATTAGTAGCTACAAATTTACACTACTTATAGTTGGCACGGTAGAACTTTAGGTATGAATTCACGTCCTTATCAGCTATCATTTTCTTATAGTTATTAGCAGATATCATGAATATCTGATACTCGCCCTGAGTATACTCTCTGAATAGCTGTCGGGTACCTTTAAGCTGGTTCATGTATATCTTGGCCTGGTTGATATTATTGAACTGTGTAGTAACAACCACACCACTCTTTACACTCAGCATAGAGATATCCGTATTCAGTGACAAGGATGCAAACTTGAACCTATTAAAATCGGCAATACCTACTTTTACACCTTTAGCTCTTTGCTCCATTGCAGGGAAAGAGAACACCACATAGTGAGGCTCATTAGGCGCATAGACATATTTATCAGGCACAGTAGACGGTTTAGGTGCAATAGGTATCAATACCTTTTTCTTAGCGTCGGCAGATATATTTTGCTGTTGTTGCTGTCCTTGTTGATTGCTCGCATTTGCGTTAGCATTAGCCGCATTAGTATCAACAGGTTTATTTGTATTAATATAATTCAGCACTGCCTCCGCCCAACTACGCAAAGAGTCTTTAGGATTATTGCTCATGAACACGGTAAGCAAACTATCCGCCTCATTATAGTCGCCCATACCTGCTAACGATATCGCTTCCATTATCTTAAAGCGGTTCTGATATACTTTATCCTTATACTGTTTCTGCCCTGTGCGCGACCTTACCAATGTTGTTGCATACTCTCGCTCCAATAATTTCTGATAGGTAATATCGTAGAAGTTAGCCATACTCATACCTGTATTAACAGCTCCTGTATTTTCAGCAGGTTGCACCATTTCAGCCCACCTACCTCCGGCATCTTCTCTATTTAGTCTATCTTGGTACTCTTTAGCTTTATCAAGGTCTCCGGTTCGTAGTGCAACTAAATACCTTAAGTAAAGCTCTTCTGCTTTATGCTCATGTCCCGGGAATCTAGCATTTAAAGTATCTAAAGTTGTAGTAGATGGTGGGTAGTCTTCCAGGTCTTGTATATAAGCAGTAGCAGCATCTATATATGCTCTTCTTATTTCGGTTCTCTTTTCATCTTTTTCTTTCGGATCATTTGGTATAAATGCCAGCAAAGACGCTTCTGACGGTAGACCATTTGCACCAAGAGTGGTATTACCATAGCTATCATTCCCGTTATTATCACCGGAACTAAAACTTGCTGAAGAACTTCTTCTCCAATTATCTGCAAGGGGTCTATTGCCCCATTTTTGCTTAAAGTCGTTAAACCCTTTTTGCATTTGTGTGGCATTAGAGAAGTACCAATTAGCATAGCTTCCTCTTCTATTCCCAGAGTTTCTCATAGCATTATTCACACCTGCATTCTGTGCACGAAATATGCTATCGGCTCTACGCTTCTCTAATATTTTTATATACTTACGTACTACATTTCGCTGCTCTTTCTCACTCAGTTCAGCCAGTGCTAGCAGGCTATCATTATTCTTGATAATATTAAGTGGGCCGGTAAGGTTTTCTAATACACCACCTCTCTTAATAGCATTTGCCATTAGTGTGTCATCAGGTGCCGCTGTTGCAAAGTTGGCTGCACTATCATAAGATACCTTAGCCATTTCGTATTGGCGTTCCTTATAATATATGTCACCCAACATAGCATAAGAGAGCCCCTTTTGCTCTGCTGTTGACTGTGCAGAATTAATACCATCAGTAAGGTATGCAATAGCCTCATCCTTATCTCCACTTTCAGCTGCTAATCTACCTAACACAAAATATACCTGCTCATGGTAGTTTCTATACTTACCGTCTTTCAATACTTTCTTCAATAGTGCTACAGCTTCTTTAGGGTCACTATCTCCATACATGATGCTATACGCTAAGTTCTTCTTAGCGTAAAAGTCCATATCTACATTAGGATGCAGATCTATTGTTTTTCTGAATGCAGTACCTGCTGCAACATAGTCTTTTTGTTGCATGAATAGCTGTCCACTCAAGTAGGCACTACGCCTCCTTATCCACTTAGGCATTTTGTTATCAGCTGACACTTTAGCCAATTCAGGCGAGGCATCGCCATAATGTCCTTTACTTAAGTATATATATGCCTTCTCAAGAGCCAACCTACCTCTTAACGACTCAGGGAATTTAGGGTCATTCTCTATCAGATCTAAAACAGACTCTGCCTCATCTTCTTTGTGCGCCTCTGTATAGGTTCTTGCCAACCACAGTATAGCTTCGTTGTGCACAGACCTATGTCTAAAGGCATCAAGTACACCATTCTTGTCCTCTTCTACTATAGAGTTATCATTTTTACTGCTACTTCTTTTCGAAGAGTTTCTGTTCTTTCTCTTCTTACGTTTTTCTCTAAGTGCTACTACATATCTGAATGCTGAAGAAGCATTTTCATAATCACCTTTATAGTAATATGCTTGACCTAATAGTAGATATAGATCATCTCCCCATTTAGTTCTCGGGTCGTGTATCTGTATACCCAAAGATGCCTTTTGAATGATACTATCCATATCGGGAGCCAGTACGGTAGAATCCACATCAGGGTCAAATGGATACAGTGCTAATAAGGAGTCATAATTCTCCTGTTTGAAGCGCAGCATATTACCCAATGCTTCGTCCATCTTCAAGTCTGCATTAAAGTAATAGTTGTATCGAGTAAAGGTGTTTTGAATCAGCTGTCTAGGCAAAGACCACTTTTTCTTCATCATTTGCTCATTGCTCCAAGCCTCTCGCTTCTTGTTTATCTTCAGCTCAAGTGCCAACTGCTGCTGTTTCTCTCGGTCTTTTTTCTTCGCTTTCAGCTCTTTTTCTCGTTTCTCCCTGAGCTTTGCCAAGCTATCGCTACGCACTTTACGCACAGCTTTTATACTGTCTATATAGGCTGTACGTACTGCCTTCATGCTATCCAGCTTAGCTTTTCGTACAGCTACTACACTATCATTCACCCGCTTTCGCTCTGTAGCTACACTATCGTAGAACTGCTTACGCTCAGCCTTTATAGAATCTAGCCTCATTTGGCGTACCACCTGCACACTATCCTTATACCGTTTGCTTTGCCGGTATTCGCGTATCACAGCCAAGCTATCCATCCGTTTCTGCCGCACGGCCTTTACGGAGTCTGTATAAGCTTTTCTTACCGCTATAGTACTATCCAGCACCCGCTTTCGTTCCTTTTTCACACTATCCAGATATGCTGTCCGGACTGCCTTAATGGAGTCTAGCCTTGCTTGCCGCACTGCGGTCACACTATCTTTATAGCGTTTACTGGTTCGGTATTCGCGTATCACCTTCAAGCTATCCGACACGCGCTGACGCACGGCACGCATACTATCCAATCGATGAGTACGGTCAGCTCTCAGACTATCAAAATAAGCCTTACGTGCCGCAATGGTAGAATCCATAATGCGTTTACGCGCAGCTTGCATGCTGTCATTATATGCTTTTTGTGCCTTGCGGGTAGAATCTAATATATGCTGACGTGCTACTTTCAGACTATCGTAATACGCTTTTTGGGCTTTGCGAGTAGAGTCTAGCTTGCGCTGACGCTCTATGCGTATCTGCTCATATTGCTTCTTTTGCGCAGCAATAGCTGAATCGTTGCTACTTACCGTTTGGGCACTAGCAGTATTACAGACAAATATGCCCGCGATAAAAAATAATATATATATGCTCAGGTTCCTGATAGGCAATGCTGACAC
>CAZPDA010000110.1:0-9830 GCA_964585115.1 uncultured Flavipsychrobacter sp. | reverse complement strand
CGTTGTGATAATGTAAGTTTATTAAACATAATATCAGAAATTTAAGAAACAATATATGCTCGCTCTGCAATACACAATATAACACTAAAAGCTACACAACGAGCTTGACAAGCACACTCATTATCCTATCAGTTGAGCAAAGTCAGAATACATATGTATTTAAACAACAAGAAAACATTAACCTCAGTTCTTACGTATATAATAACGTGAAAGCTTTATTCTGTATCATCTTGTCCTCGTTTATCATCAACGCCCATGCGCAGATGATAAATACTGCTGCTAGTTACCGTAGTCTGCATCAAGATACTTATGTACGTTTTAGATACGAAAATGACTTCTTCACTGCTACTGATAAGTATTACACCCAAGGAGTAAACTTAGAGTTTGTATCACCAGCGATAGCCAAGCTTCCTACCAATATTCTACTGATAAGGTCAGCTAATACTAATACTCAGCACGGAATAACGATACAACATAATGCATATACACCTACTAAAATAACAGACCCAAGTATTCGATATAACGACAGGCCTTATGCATCCTCCCTCCTACTACAACAATACACTATCAATACAAGTGCAAAAAAGCGTCAACGACTGACCACGACTTTCAGTATAGGCGTGATAGGTAAAATAGCAGGTGGACAATGGATGCAAGAGACCATTCACCGAAACACTAACAATAAAATGCCCCTAGGTTGGCAATATCAAATAGCAAACGACCTTGCACTTAACTACCGCCTGTTTTATGAGAAAAGCCTATTCCACATTAGAAACATCTTAGAAGTAAGTGCATCAGGCTTAGTAGACATGGGCACATTGAACACGCAGGCAGCTGTAGGCAGTAGCCTTATGCTTGGCTATTTTAACTCACCATACTCAACTCATAACCGAAACTTTGATATTTACCTATATGGACAGTCAAGCATACACCTGATCGGTTATGATGCCACATTACAAGGTGGACTCTTAAATCGGTCGAGTATCTATACACTTAATACCAACGAAATAGAAAGAGCTGTTGGCGACGCCAGTATTGGCCTTGTTTTTAGATATAAGAAGATGCAACTCGAGTACTTCCATGCCTATAATACTAAACGGTTCGCAAGTAGCATAGCTCATGCGTGGGGAGGCTTTATGTTAGGCATAGGACTATAAACGACATTCCCGATATACGGGCAATGTCCATACCATACAGATCAGCAATTTGTTATTCAATCTCATTTTTAATAAGCCCTGCATTTCACAGGTAAGCGTCTTATTATCTGTTTGGCATAAAACAGTTAATTTTGCCGATAATATCTGAGGGGTATATTCAAGGTAAAGTGAATTGATAATGAACAGAAAATTTATAGAAACACAGGTTTTTGACATCAAAGACCTTTCTCCACATATGAGACGCATTGTATTCTCTGGTGAGTCTCTTAAACAGTTTCCTGAAAATTACGAAAGTGCACATGTGAAGCTTTTGGTTCTAGAGCCAAATGAGGACGCTAGCGACCTTACTCCTGGTCCTGACCTAAAGAAGCGAATGCGTTCCTATACAGTACGCAAGTTTGATGTAGAAAATCAACAACTCACAGTTGACATATCAGTTAACAAGCATAAAGGAGTGATCACAGATTGGGCCATCAAAGCAAAACTAGGAGAACGTATCGCTGTAGGTGGACCAGGCCCTATTAAATATAAAGACCTTCATGCAGATTGGCACTTACTTGCCGGAGACATCACGGGACTGCCTGTGATAGCAGCAACTATTGAGAAACTACCTGCGGATGCTATAGGGCATGTCTTTTTACAGATACCTTCGGAAGCAGATAAGCAAGACATAAATGCTCCTCAGAATGTTCACATTAAATGGATCGTAAATGAAGACCTTGGCTATAATGCGCTAATAGAACATATAGCCAACCTTAAATGGGCTGAAGGCATACCACATATCCTGATTGCAGGTGAGGGCAGCCAAATAAAGGATATCAATAACCTACTTAAAGAGAACCCACAATACGATAAAGAGAAGGTCTATGCTTCAGGCTACTGGAATAAATAGACTTTTCTAGATAAGCAAGGTTAGTTCAAGACAATAAAGCACATGCTGCTTTAGGTAAAGCAGTATGGCTTTCGTCTTGCAGAACAGGGGCTCAACCTTATAAAGGGGAATTAATCTTGATTAAAGCTACCTCCGCTTCTATCTATCCTTCTTCTCCTAGGGCGTTGAGATGAAGAACCCTCATCATCATTGCGATTAAACCTGTCACCGCCACTATTATAACGGTCTCCACCGCCGCCGTAGCGATTACCACTGCTATTGCTATTGTAACGGTCTCCACCACCACTGTTGTAGCGATCGCCGCCACCATAACGGTTACCACCGCCACCACCGTAGCGATTACCACCACCGCTATTACCATAGCGTCTGTTACCACCGCCACCTCTGTTGTTACCTTGGTTCTTAGGCTTTGACTCTTTTACAGTGATGATCTGACCTTCAAAATATGTCTGGTCGATATTATCTATTGCATCAAAACTTTCAAACTTGTCTGCCATCTCTACAAAGGCAAAACCGCGGGGCATTCCTGTAGCATTATCCACAGGGATCTTGCAAGACAAAACCTCGCCAAACTCAGAGAATAGTGTCTCAAGGCTGGCTTCTGTGGTTTCCGGACTTACATTACCTATAAAAAGGTTCATAAAAAAAAATTGCGTTAACTATATCTCAAACCTACGGAAATTAGCGGATATTATTGACTTTTCATTTTAATATCATATACAAATAGCAAAGGGTGCAACTATGTTGCACCCTTTGAAACTATCTTATGTTCTACTTATAGTTCAAACTTGATACCCTGAGCCAACGGGAGCTCGCTACTCCAATTGATGGTATTGGTCTGTCTGCGCATATACGCTTTCCAACTATCAGAGCCGCTTTCACGACCACCTCCTGTCTCTTTCTCACCACCAAATGCGCCACCTATCTCAGCACCACTGGTACCTATATTCACATTAGCGATACCACAGTCGCTGCCTTTGTGAGACAAGAACTGTTCAGCTTCTCTCATATTCAGCGTCATTACAGACGAAGAAAGACCTTGTTTCACGCCATTTTGCATAGCTATAGCTTCGTCTATGGTCTTATACTTCATGATATAAAGTATCGGCGCAAAGGTCTCCGCCTGCACTATATCCATATCATTACTAGCTTCATAGATACATGGCTTCACATAGCAGCTGCTTTCATAGCCCTCACCTTTTAACACACCACCTGCTACTACAGCTTTACCACCTTGAGTTTTTACAGCATCAATAGCATTCAGATAGTTATTCACCGCATCTTCGTCTATTAGCGGACCTACATGATTATTCTCATCAAGCGGGTTACCTATCTTCAATTGTCTATATACTGAGGTCAGTTTCTTTTTGATAGCATCATACATACTTTCATGTATGATCAACCTACGGGTAGAAGTACAACGCTGACCACAAGTACCTACTGCACCAAATACAGCTGCAGGAATAGCAATATTAGGGTCTGCATTCTCTGTAATGATGATGGCATTGTTACCACCAAGCTCTAACAAGGACTTACCTAAGCGAGCACCTACTGCTGCGCCTACAGCTTTACCCATACGGGTAGAACCTGTTGCAGATACAAGCGGCATTCGCTCATCATGGCTCATCCATTCACCTGTTTCTCTACCACCTACTGCCAGTCCACATACACCTTCCGGTACTTTATTTGCTTTGAACACCTCTGCAACGATATTCATACATGCTATTGCAGACAGTGGCGACTTTTCTGATGGCTTCCATACGCAAGTATCTCCGCACACCCATGCTATGAATGCATTCCAGCTCCATACTGCTACAGGAAAGTTGAAAGCACTGATAATACCAACGACCCCAAGTGGGTGCCATTGCTCATACATACGGTGCATAGGGCGTTCGCTATGTATGGTCAAGCCATATAGCTGGCGAGAAAGACCAACAGCAAAATCTGCTATATCTATCATCTCCTGCACCTCTCCAAGCCCTTCTTGCAGGCTCTTACCCATCTCAAAAGATACTAGTCTACCTAGCGGGTCTTTATGCTTACGTAGTGCTTCGCCTATTTGGCGAACTACCTCTCCACGTTTTGGAGCAGGCCACATACGCCACTCTTCAAATGCCTCTTGTGCCTTCTCTACTACATCATCATAGTTCTTTCTATTGACGGTAGTTACAGAAGCTATTGCTTTACCATTAACAGGAGAAGAGGATGTGATAACCTCTCCTTTGGCTTTTCTCCATCTTGTACCTGTAAAAGAACCTTCGTTCTCTTTACCAACGCCTAACGTCTTTAGTACTTTATTATTCAGTTTCATAAAACTAAGTTGTATAGTTATCTAAAACGGACTCTTAAAGTCTGATAATTTAATGAATGAACGGTCTCGCTCAGACATAATGGGGGCTTCTACCCTCCAGTTATGCCCAAAGCTATCGTAAGATATACCTGTGTCATGCTCCTTATTATGCTCCGAAGAAACAAGGTAATAGGTTATGGCATCATCGGTCAATGACTTGAAGCCATGTGCAAAACCTTCCGGTATATAATATGCTTTATGATTCTCCGCACTCAACACTGTAGCGGCATACTGCCCATATGTTGGCGAGTTCTTTCTTAAGTCAATGATAACATCTTCTATAGCTCCTTGCGGGCAAAAGACGACCTTAGCATGATGATGTGGTGGGGTTTGAAAGTGCATCCCTCGTATCACATCCTTTTTAGAAAGAGAAAAATAGCTCTCTTTCAGCTTGAAGTCTATACCCTGCTCTTGCAGTGTAGTATCATGAAATGGTTTTACAAAGCTTCCCCTATCATCATAGAACGCAGGTAGCGTGATGATAAATGCTCCATTCAGTATAGGTTCAAATTCCCACATTATACTATATCTCCAAAATATTTTTTTATCTGATTCAGGCACTTAGTATGTGCATCATGTTCTTTATCGGCATACCAATCAGCGGTCCACTTTATAGCTTCTGTAGCCGATAGTTTCGGTACCCATCCTAACTGGTCAGCAGCTTTGCTACTATCTAGCATCAATAGCTTAGCCTCGTGTACGGCACCCGCTTGTGCCAATACTTCATACTCGCCTTTTCCATAGCTATCTAAGAATATCTGTGTCAGCTCTTCTACGGTCTTCTTATCATCCACATCAGGACCAAAGTTGTAGGCAGTATTATACTGTACTGACGCTTCACTCATCTTAGCTGCTAGAAGCAAGTATGCTCCTAATGGCTCCAACACATGCTGCCACGGACGGATAGAACCAGGGTTTCTCAACCCCACCTTCTCATCAAAATCCAAGGCACGCACTATATCCGGTATTATTCTATCGTCTGCAAAATCACCGCCGCCTATTACATTCCCTGCTCTTGCAGATGCTATTGATTTCTTATGCTTATCGTAATGCTCAGGGTTGAAGAACGACCTGGTATACGATTCTATAATTATCTCAGCTACAGCTTTGCTAGCAGAATAAGGGTCGTACCCACCTAGCTTATCATCTTCTTTAAAGGCAACACCTCTTTCTGGATTTTCGTAGACCTTATCCGTTGTTATCATCACCCCTACACAAGGTTTCTCCAAACCTCTTATAGCATCCAACACATGTACTGTACCCTGCCCGTTCACCATAAAGGTATCAACAGGTTCATCATAGCTTCTACGCACTAAAGATTGGGCTGCTAAATGAAAAACAAAATCAGGTTCAAACCTTGCGATTTCTCCTTGTAGTTGATGCAGGTCTTTTATGTCCGCTATCACAGACGAATAACAATGGTCGTCGCCCTCTATTAAATTATAAAGGTCTTTATCTTTTTCAGGAGCAAGAGAGTAACCTTTTACATCAGCTCCCAGCCACTCTAATATTTGTATCAGCCATGAGCCTTTGAACCCCGTATGTCCTGTTACAAATACACGCTTGTCTTTAAAAACAGACTGTAGATATGCTGCACTTACCATTTCTTCCAATGAGGTTTAGTGTCCCAAAGTTTTTCCAGGTCTTCCTTGTCTCTTAGCGTATCCATACACTTCCAGAAGTTGTTGTGCTTATACGCTGTTATCTGACGGTCTTCTGCCAATTTATCCATTGGGTATCGCTCCCACATGATGTCATCAGCATCATCAGGCAAATAGTCTTTTATCTCCGGCTCTACTACAAAGAAACCTCCGTTTATCCACGTTCCGGAGTCTTCAGGCTTTTCTTCAAAGCTATCTATCGTACCGTCATCTTCCATCTTTATCACACCAAAGCGACTGGTGGCTTGTATAGCCGTCATGGTACACACTTTACCACTCTCCTTATGAAATTTCAATAGCTCATCTATGTTCACATCACTCACACCATCGCCATATGTAAGCATGAACGGTTCATTATTAGTATAAGGAAGCACTCTCTTCAAACGACCGGCGGTCATTGTGTCCAACCCGGTATCTATCATTGTGATCTTGAACGGCTCTGCTGTATTGTTCAATACATCTACAGAGTTGTTGGCAAGGTCTACGGTCACATCAGCATTGCGTAGAAAGTAGTTAGCAAAGTACTCTTTTATCATCCAGCCTTTGTACCCACAGCATATGATGAACTCCGTATGCCCATATGCAGCATATATCTTCATGATATGCCAAAGGATAGGCTTACCACCTATCTCTATCATTGGCTTGGGTCTTAGTGCTGACTCTTCCGCTATTCTGGTACCTCTACCACCGGCAAAAATCACAACTTTCATTTATGGTCTAATTTTTTTGATGTATCAAACATAATAAAGATAGCACAACTATACTGCCTGCTACCCTCTGTATTACGCAAACAATAACAGAATGCTATTATTCGGCATTCACTCTATAGCTACTTGGTATAGAGAACGGGAAGGACAGCTCTTCATCAAATGACACTTTATTGAAGTTCATCGTCATATAATAGCGCATGCCATCACTATTCAGGTTGATGATCCTATCTTTTGCAAACTTTCTGCTATCCACCTTTTCGTAAGCACCATATTGTATCATACCCGCAAGGCTTCCACGCCCCTTATTGGCTATCATTTGCAATGAGTTCATTGTACTGTCAGCCTTGTTAAAGTAAACTTGCTGTATGATGTCATTACTCATCACTTGCAGGTTCAGTAAATTGCCAAACTCCAATACGTCTACTAGATTACCCGATTTGCTCAATGCTTCTCCTATAATGAAGTTCTGCATTATGCTATAGTCTACAGCGGCGGGCAATAGCTTGTCTGTTTCTTCTATAGCCATCACATAGGCCTTCTTCTCCAAGTAGCTTACTACAAATATGCTATCCTTAGTAATAACTGCTCTGGCCACATTCACCATACCTCCTAGTGCCGATACAGATGCCCATATCACACTATCTTTATAGACTCTGAAGTTGGTAGTAAAGTCTTGCTTTTGCCCCATACCTTCATAGTGCATCTTTGCTCTGCCTGAAAAGGTTGTGTATGATAAACTCCTATTCCACAGGGGTAGGCTTTCACTCATTAGTTGCTGCTTCTCCTTACTATCCAGGTCTGATAGTCTAACAGTAGCAGTATCGTTATTATTCGCTTTATTATCAGCTTTCGTACCCTTATCTGCACCTGTAGCACTACCATTGGTCACCACTTCCGTGTCACCATCCTTATCACGCTTCTTAAAAGGTCCTTTACCCGGCTTACAAGAAGAAAATAGGCCTGCAACTAATACAGGTATCAATATATACTTAGCAATACTATTCATATAGTTGCCTGTCTCTTATCTTTTTATCTAATTTATCTAGGTCTTCTGCACCTGTAGACTGTTTTGCCTTCTGCCAATGCTCTACGGCTTTGTCTACATTATTCAGTTTGTATTCTATATCACCCAAATGCTCCCATAGTGTAGCATCGGCTGCTGCACCACTAGCACCTATAGCCTGCTGTACATACTTACGAGCATCTTTGTAGTTACCCATTTTGTACAGTATCCAACCATAGGTATCCATAAAGGTTGCTTGGTCGGGACTAAGGTCTAGCGACCGCTTAGACATCTTTTCCGCATCCTCCAGTCTGTCTCCCCTTACAGACAAGTAATAACTGTAGTTATTCAACACTGTAGGGTTGTTTGGGTTCAGCTTTAAAGACTTCTCAAAATTCTCATCAGAAAGGTCGTATTGCTTATCGCTATTATAAATGTCGCCTAGTAGCGAATACATATCCGCAACCAGTTGGGTATTATCTTCAGGCTGAAGGTCTAATGCTCTCTGTGCTGCATTAGCTGCCTTGCTATAATCCTTCCCATTCATATAGCCAACAGCTGCTAAATAGTGTAGTAATGACTGGTTTGGGAATAGCCTTATTGCTTTCTTACTGTACTTTATCAGCGAGTCTGCATACTCCGTACCCGAATAGTTGAATAATAGATTTTGCCACACTTGATAGCGAGACGGGTCTATGTCCAGAGACCTTTTATATTGCTCTGCTGCTTTTACAGGTTTACCATCCTGCGCCAGCATATCTCCATACGCTGATAAAGCCATCGGGTTATCAGGGTGCTGCTGAACGATGAGTTCAGCGTAGTTAATAGCATTATTAGCTATTGCCTGAAAGTCTTGTGCAGTTTGTAGATAGTTGCCAAGAACAGCCAACTTTGCAGGAGCTTCAACGGTATTATTACTGATCACCTTCGTCAAGTACTCATGGTATTTGGCATTATCGCCATTTACCCTATAATACTCGGCCAAACTCAGTTGCAAACCGGGGTCATCAGGAAATAGGCTCTCTGCTTTCTTATATAGCTCAAATGCTTTATCTGGTTGGTCATTGTTAGCATATAGCTCTGCCAGCTGCACATAATACCTACCTTCATTGGGGTTCAATGCTATCAGTCGGTCTGCTATCTTGGCTGCATTATCAAGGTCATTCTTCTTCAAGTACACTTGCTGCATCTGTAGCAGTACATCCTCATCGTCTTGATATTTCTTTACAATACGCTCTAATACAACTAACGCATTATCAAGGTCGCCCGAGTTAGCATATAGTTTTGCAGCTATCTCTAAATAGGCTCTATCTCTCTTTTCTTTATCTGCCAGTGCCAGATATTTCTCTGCTGCCTTATCGTACTTACCTTCTTCTATCAATATCTGGGCATAGCGTTCATGGTACCATTTATTAGTCTCATCAATATCTATTGCCTTGTTGATGTACTTCCTAGCATTGTCAGGGTCTTGCTGTTTTAGGCTCAGTAGCGACAGGTCATAATAAGCACCTGCTGCATCAGGGTCTAGCTTTACCACTTGCAGCAAAAGCTCTTGAGCCTTTTTATCCTCACCCTTTAGCCTGGCACGTGTGGCATCGTAGTATACAGAAGTAGCCTTTAGCTTTTTACTAGCTACTTTAGGGTCCTTATCTACTGAGTTTTGTGCAAAAGCAGATCGCCCCTGTAGGGTAGCTCCCAACAGAAGGCAACATGCTATAAATTTGATTCTTGAACTAATGATCATAGTTGAGTGGAAAAGTCTCCAAGGCTTAGCTCCTTAGGCTTTTCTACGTAATTTACACTTTTCCCTAACATAGTGTTTTCAAAACGAGCATTTTTAACAACACTATCAGACTGTACGATGCTGTTCTCTATTCTTGAGTCCTCAACAACAACGCCCGCCTCAAGAGAAACGTGAGGTCCTACCACGGAGTTTTTCACCACTACATTCTCCCCAAGGAAGCAAGGCTCTATAATTACTGAGTTCTCCACCTTAGCAGAGTCAGCTACTAATTGCTCCTTACCATTCTTAATTTCCAATATTCTTTGGTTGGTAT
>CAZPDA010000109.1:0-9907 GCA_964585115.1 uncultured Flavipsychrobacter sp. | reverse complement strand
CAAGATCAAGTTTACTTGTATGTTCACTTGCAATAAAATTGTTATAAAAATTATGTAGCTATTGGTGTAGGTTATATGGGTAAATAATAGCGCAAGAATCTTAACAAAACCTAATATAGTATTTAGCAGAACTGCTATCTGTTACCCCTTTTTTCTATTACCTTTGGCTACAAGTTTTTGTCCTGTAAATGAAGAAGAATATAGCATTATTGGCCGGCGGTTATTCAGGAGAGTATGTCATCTCTATCCAGACCGCAGATACTATTGAGCAACATCTTGATAAAGAGTTGTACAATATATACAAGATAGTAGTAACTAAAGAAGATTGGGTATATGAGGATGAGCAAGGCAATAAAAAGTCGGTAGATAAGAATGACTTTACCATAGTTTATAATGGAGAAAAAGTCAGTTTTGACCTTGTGTTCATAGCGATACATGGTACTCCCGGAGAGGATGGCAGAATGCAAGGGTATTTGGATATGATGGATATACCATATACCTCATGTAATGCTATAATCTCTGCGTTAACCTTTAATAAGAGTTATTGTAATAAGGTAGTAAAAGCATTGAATGTGGTGGACATTGCAAACTCTGTACACCTGTTCAGAAGTGAGCCATACTCTATGGGGAATATCTTGGAACAGCTTAAGCTGCCATTGTTTGTTAAGCCAAATGAAAGTGGTTCAAGTTTAGGTGTAACCAAAGTAAAGGCTGTAGAAGAATTGCTACCCGCGATAGAACGAGCATTTGCTGAAGATAACCAAGTATTGATCGAAGAGTTTATAGAAGGGCGCGAGTTGACCGTAGGAGTTTATCGTTCAGGTGGACAGCTATATACACTACCCGCTACTGAGATCGTCAGTAAAAATGAATTCTTTGACTTTGAGGCTAAGTATACGCCAGGGGTGACTGATGAAATAACACCAGCACCAATTGATGATAGTGTAAAAGAGCAACTGAAGATCAAGTCTGAATACCTGTATAGACACTTGAACTGCAGAGGGGTCGTAAGAATGGATTATATATTGGAAAAAAAGTCTGGTAAGCTATTTTTCTTAGAAGTGAATACTATGCCGGGGCAGAGTGCTACAAGTATTGTTCCTCAACAAGTAGAGGCTGCAGGTATTAGTCTCAAAGATTTTTATGGTGCTATTATAGAGAGTAGCTTGGTAGGAGACCCAGTATAATTTTTTAAATAAACGTTATTGCTTATATGGCATTGATCAATGAAAAACTAAGAAAGTCCGTTTGGTTCCACTTGTTAGTGGTGATTGGGCTTTGCGTTGCTATATACATGTTATTCTTTGCCAGTCTTGGGTGGATAACCAACCATGGGGAAGAGTACATAGTTCCTAACACTTTAGGTAGAGATGTGCCAAGTGTTATTAGAGAATTGGAAGATCTTGGTTTTGATGTTGATGTCGATTCTACTTTTGACCTCAAGAAGAAGCCACTTACCGTACTTGCTCAAAGACCGGATACAGGTTCTACAGTGAAAAAAGGAAGAACAATATTTCTAACAGTTAATAAAGCAAAAGCACCATTCACCTCAATGCCTAATTTGACAGGGCTTTCTTATAATAGTGCTTTGATGGTATTGAAAAGTAATAAGTTACTTTTAGGTGACACTAGTTATGTGCCTGATATTGCTAATGGTGCTATATTAGAACAGAAGTATAAAGGCCAGCCTATAAGGGTGGGCGATATGGTACCTCAAGGAGCTAAGATAGATTTGGTAATAGGTGATGGATTGAGCAATGTGATGATAGAAGTGCCTAATGTTGTAGGTGAAATACCTTATGCTGCAATGGCAATATTGAGTAGTAGAGGCATAATAGTAGATGTAAGCTGGGACTCAGATATTAGAACAGAAGAAGATTCTTTATCAGCTGTTGTATACCAACAATCGCCTTCGGCCGTTAATCATTTAAACGAGGTAAATAAAATCAGAGAAGGTGACCGTGTCGGAATATGGATAGGTATATCTACTCGAAAAACCCACACAAATGATGATCAAAATGGTTCAGGAAGAAATAAGCGTACAGAATCGTATGAGGACGATTGGAACTAGCATTGTATCTAATGTATTAAGTGTTGTTCTTTTAGTATTTGTAGCTACGCAAAGCATATCTGCACAAGAAGTACTTGCTCCAATAAATTTCAACTCCGTACAGCATGCTGCTAGTGGGTATTACAAGGCAAATAACGGTGGCGTCGCGTATAAAAGAACGGCTTTATCCTTACCATTTTTTGAAGATTTTACGAGTTACTCACCAATACCCGACGATACTAAATGGCTGGATAGAAAGGTATATGTAAATAATACCATGTGCTTTAATCCTATAAGTAGAGGTGTTGCTACGTTTGATGCACTAGACCAAGATGGAATACCATATGATCCTGTATCTAATACTACATTATTATATGCCGACAGCCTCACATCTCAGCAAATAGACCTTAGTGGTTATCAAGCGTCTGATAGCTTATATCTTAGTTTCTTCTACCAGCCAGAAGGGAATGGCTTTTATCCTGAACCGGAGGACTCATTAATGTTGTATATGAGAAGGACCAATGGATGGGCGCGTGTATGGATGGTGCCGGGAGAAAGGAATCATGAGTTCAAGCAAGTAATGATACCAATAACAGAAGCCTCTTACTTTCATGCAGGTTTTCAATTTCGCTTTATTAACAAAGCGTCAATAGTGGTAAATGATGATGTTTGGAATGTGGACTATATAAGACTAGATGCTAACAGAAATATCAATGATACATTAGTAGAGGACGTAGCATTTACACTGCCACCTACATTCTTCTTGTCTGACTATACATATATGCCATATCATCAGTTTATTGCAGATGTGAATAAGGAAAGAGCTACTCAGCATAGTGCTATAGTTAGGAATAACTCTGCTGTAACTCATAATATCAACTATAACTTTGTTGCAACAGAAAAGGTGACATCTAGTAACTTAGCAAGTAGTACTAGTAATACGACTTCATTGGCTGCCGGTGCGGCATACAAAGTAACAGAGACTTCTTATACTAGTTTGCCAACTACACCGCAAAAGAATCACCCAAGAGTTTTTGAGCACAAGTATTATATAGAGTCTGTAGGTGCTAGCGATCCTAAAGAGAACGATACAATTGTACATGAACAGAATTTTCATAACTTTTTAGCATATGATGATGGTACAGCTGAGAAGAGCTATTTTTTAAACTTATTTGCTACATTACCCGGGAAAATAGCCATTGATTTTAATCTTAATGAACCTGACACACTTAGTGCTGTGTCTATATATTTTGGTAGGCAAGTACCACTGCCTGACCAAAAGTTTTTCTCAATTATCATATATAGTGATATTGCTTATGGTGGTGGCTCAGATCAGATACTATATCAAGAAGATTTTTTAAGACCAATCTATTCACAAGTAAATCATTCTTGGATATATAAGTTGCAGAGGCCATTAGCTCTGCCTGCGGGTAAGTTTTTTGTAGGAACTATGCAGCCTGCGTTAAGTAATAGTGATAGCTTATACTTTGGGTTTGATGTAAATAGAGATGGAGAAAACCACCTTTATTATAATGTATTGAATGAGTGGAAGAAATCGAACCTGTCAGGTGTATTAATGGTGAGACCAATTTTTGGAACAGTATTTCCATCAAGTGTAAGCGAGACTGAGAATAAGGACTTGGTATGGGATGTGGCTCCGAATCCAACTCAAGATAACATACAAGTCCTTTTGCCTAAAAATGAAGAAGTGAACTATACATTAGTAGATATGCAAGGAAAAGTGCTACAGAAGGGTAGTGTAATAAGTGGGTCAATAATTGATACTGAAAAGTTGCCTTCCGGTACTTATTTCGTGAGATTGCATATTGAAGGGGTAGAAACAAAAGCTAAAAAACTAATTAAATACTAAGTTTGCGCTTATTATGAAAGAGATAACCGTTACAGAACTAAAGAAACGACTTGATGCAGGTGAGCAACTCAACGTGATAGACGTAAGAGAGCCTGATGAATATAACGAATACAATATAGGTGCGAAGTTGATACCTCTAGGTAATATCATGGGTATGCAGTGGGATGAGATAGAAGACCTTAAAGAAGAAGAGTTGATAGTCCATTGTCGTTCAGGTAAAAGAAGCATGCAGGCTTGTATGATGCTGGAGCAGGGAGGTTTTACAAATACAGTAAACGTTACCGGTGGTGTGATGGCATGGCAGGAGCATTACCCGAACGATAAGCTATAATTGATGATTTTTTAGAAAGTGAAAATGGAAGTGTGGCAGTATGCATGAATTAGAACCATATTATAACTGGAGACACTTGTACTCAACCGAGGATGACGAGTTGTCTCCTTTTTTTGGTAGAGAGTATAGTGAATTTGAATTCTCTAATACGGTATATAACTATTATATCCATCCACAATGGGATGATTTTGGTTCACGTACCTTATATATGAAAGTTCTTTTTGCTGATTACGACTACAATTTTGCTATAATAGAGCTGATAGGTGAGTGGAATGATGCTGTTGAGAATGACATTATGCAACTAAAAAGAGAAGTGGTAGATAATATGATCAGTAATGGTATATATAAGTATATATTAATTACTGAGAATGTACTCAACTTTCACAGTAGTGAAGAAGACTATTACGAAGAGTGGTATGATGATATTAAAGATGAAGGGGGGTGGATAGTATGTGTAAATATGCCTGAACATACACAGTATGATTTTAAAAATTCACAGATAGATAGGTATATGAGATTCATCGATAATGATAAATGGCGTATTTTTCAGCCTCAGCATTTTTTTCAGCTTGTTGATAATGGTATGCTTAGGCTGGAGAATCATTAATATTTCAATAAATGATATGAATAGGTGCCACTGTCAAATGATAGTGGCATTTTTTTGCATTTTAATTGAACAAGCAAACTATTAAAAATAGATGGTTGTTATAACCATAGTTCACAAATGTTAATAATATTATACAGTACCATTTAAAAAGCAATTGTGTATTGTTGCTGTGGATGTTATCTTTGTGACGATTTAACATTACTTTACGCTAATACAGAAGAGATTTTTATGTCTTGGAAAAACTATTTCAGCACCTCAGTAGGTAGGAAGATTCAAATGGCACTTACTGGGCTATTTCTAGTTCTTTTTTTGGTAGTCCACTGCTATATCAACTCCCTTATTTGGGTAAGTAAAGAAGCTTATGAAGAGGCGGCTCATTTTATGGGTACAAATATGATCGTCCATATATTGGAGGTTGGCTTATTTGGCTTCTTGATTTTACACATTGTGCAAGGATTGGCTTTGTGGGCTAGAAACAGATCAAAGCGTAGTAACAAGTATGCTGTTAAGGCTAAGTCTACCAGCTCATGGTATAGCCGCTCTATGGGTATTTTAGGTAGCTTGTTATTGATATTTTTAGTTTTACATACATCAGCTTTTTGGGCACCAAACAGAATCTCTCAAATCTCAGGTGGTGGAGAACTGGACCTTTATGAAAAGATGCAGATGGCCTTCCAAAGTCCAGTTGTAGTAGTTATCTACGTCCTTGGTTGTTTGGCATTAGCATGGCACTTGGTGCACGGTTTCTTTAGTGCTTTTCAAACACTAGGTTTGGCTACAAACAAGTACAAGGGAATGATCAAAGCTATAGGTGTTGGGTTCTCTATCATTATCCCGATCATCTTTGCGCTTATGCCTATTTCGTTTTACGCTGAATGGATCAAATAAATTAATAAACAGAGCTAATAATTACGATATTTCGATATGACACTCAATTCTAAAATACCTGCTGGTCAGTTAGATGCAAAATGGGAGACCTACAAGTCTACTTGTAAATTGGTCAACCCTGCTAACAAGCGCCATCTGGAAGTAATAGTAGTTGGTACAGGTTTGGCAGGAGCTTCTGCTGCTGCAACACTGGGTGAGCTGGGTTATAAGGTAAAAGCATTCTGTTTTCAGGATAGTCCGCGCCGTGCGCACTCTATTGCTGCACAGGGTGGTATCAATGCAGCTAAGAATTATCAGAACGATGGTGATAGTACTTACCGTTTGTTCTACGATACAGTAAAAGGTGGTGACTACCGTGCACGTGAGTCGAACGTTCACCGTCTTGCTGAGGTTAGTGCAAATATCATTGACCAATGTGTAGCACAAGGTGTACCATTTGCACGTGAGTATGGTGGTTTGTTGAGCAACCGTTCATTCGGTGGTGTGCAGGTACAGCGTACTTTCTATGCTGCAGGTCAAACAGGTCAACAATTACTTATCGGTGCTTATCAGGCGTTAGAGCGTCAGGTTGCATTGGGTAATGTAGAAGAATATACACGTCATGAGATGCTTGATGTCGTTACTATAGATGGTAAGGCACGTGGTATCATTGTACGTAATTTGGTTACAGGCGAGCTAGAGCGTCACTTCGGTCATGCTGTATTGTTGTGTACCGGTGGATATGGAAACGTATTTTATCTATCTACCAACGCAATGGGTAGTAATGTAACAGCAGCTTGGAAGGCGCATAAAAAAGGAGCTTACTTCGGTAACCCTTGTTTTACACAGATACACCCAACATGTATACCTGTAAGTGGAGACCACCAGTCTAAGCTAACGCTAATGTCTGAGTCTCTACGTAATGACGGGCGTATATGGGTGCCAAAGAAACAAGGTGATAACCGCAAGCCTAATGATATACCTGAAGAAGAAAGAGATTATTATTTAGAGCGTAGATATCCTGCATTTGGTAACCTAGTACCTCGTGATGTTGCCAGCCGTGCAGCAAAAGAGCGTTGTGATGCAGGTTATGGTGTAGGTGCATCTAAGCAAGCTGTATATCTTGATTACTCATCTGCTATCATGCGTTATGGTAAGAGTGAGGCTAATAAGAAGGGTATCCACAATGCTGATGCTGCTACAGTTCAAGAACTTGGTAAGAAGGTAGTAGAAGCTAAGTATGGTAACCTGTTCGAGATGTATGAGAAGATCACAGGTGAGAATCCATACGAGGTGCCAATGCGTATCTATCCGGCGGTACACTACACAATGGGTGGACTATGGGTAGACTATGAGCTTATGACAACAGTACCGGGGCTATATGCTCTTGGTGAGGCTAACTTTAGTGATCATGGTGCTAACCGTCTTGGTGCATCGGCACTAATGCAAGGTCTTGCAGATGGATACTTCGTTATACCATATACACTTGGTACATATTTAGCTGATGATATTCGTACTAAGTCCATGCCAACAGATCATCCTGCTTTCGCAGAGGCTGAAAAAGCAGTACAAGAGCGTATTGATAAGTTGATGAGTATACAAGGTACTGAGAGTGTTGAAAGCTTCCATAAGCGTCTTGGTAAGATAATGTGGAACAAGTGTGGTATGGCTCGTAACGAACAAGGATTGAAAGAAGCTATCGTTGAGATACAAGAGTTACGTAAGGAGTTCTGGAAAAATGTAAGAATACCGGGCGGCATTAATGAGTTCAACCCTGAGTTGGATAAAGCTAACCGCGTGGCAGATTTCTTAGAACTTGGTGAATTGATGTGTAAAGATGCATTGAACCGTAATGAGAGCTGTGGTGGTCACTTCCGCGAGGAGTATCAGACAGAAGACGGTGAAGCACTTCGTCAAGATGACCAATACATGTATGTAGCAGCTTGGGAATATAAAGGTGAGAGCAACTTTGAACTACACAAAGAAGACCTTAATTACGAGGTAGTGAAACCAACTCAACGTAGCTATAAATAATTAATCAAGAAAAGATACTGTTCTATGGAACATTACAATATGAATTTAACGCTGAAAGTTTGGCGTCAGAAAAACAATAATGACAAAGGACATTTCGAAACTTTTCAGGTGAAAGATATTTCTTCTGAGATGTCATTTCTTGAGATGTTCGATGTATTGAACGAGCAATTGGTAGCTGAAGGGAAAGAGCCTATAGCTTTCGATCATGATTGTCGTGAGGGTATCTGTGGTATGTGTAGTATGCATATCAATGGCCGTGCACATGGTCCTTGGCATCAAACTACTACTTGCCAGCTACACATGCGTGAGTATAAGGATGGTGATACTATCGTAGTAGAGCCTTGGCGTGCTGATGGTTTCCCTGTTATTAAAGATCTTGTTACCGATCGTACTGCTTTCGACCGTATCATACAGTCTGGTGGTTATGTATCAGTAAATACAGGTAATGCAGTAGATGCAAACTCAATTCCTATTGAAAAGCACAGTGCAGATGAAGCATTCTCTTCTGCTGCATGTATAGGTTGTGGTGCTTGTGTTGCTGCATGTCCTAATGCTTCAGCAATGCTGTTTGTATCAGCTAAAGTATCTCACTTGGCAATGCTTCCTCAAGGTGACCCTGAGCGAAAGAACCGTGTTATTAACATGGTAGACCAAATGGATAAAGAAGGGTTTGGCGGATGTACAAATATCGGAGCTTGTGAGGCAGAGTGTCCTAAAGGTATCTCTCTAGAGAATATCGCTCGCTTGAATAGAGAGTATGTAGGCGCAATGCTTGATGGTGGTTCTCAGAACTCGCTATAAATTATCTTTCAAATAAAATATGTAAAAGGCTGTCTGATAAAGGCAGCCTTTTCTTTATTTTGCTATTATGTTCAATAAGATACGCTTTGTCATTTTGATGGTATTATTGCCGTCTTGTCTTTTAGCTCAGCAAGATACAGCTGATACAACCGCTCAACGCATGAGTAGTGGTATACGTATCAGTTTGCTTACATGCGGTACCGGAGACCAAGTTTATGAGACCTTTGGTCATACTGCAATTAGGGTGACGGATAGTGTGCTAGGTACAGATAATGTATATAACTATGGTACATTCAATGGATATAGTGAGAACTTTGAGTTACAGTTCATGCGTGGTAAGCTGCTATATTATGTGAGCTATTATCCATATAGTAATTTCCTGAAAGAGTATGCTTACTATGGAAGGAGTGTAGAAGAGCAGGTGTTGCATCTGGGAGATAATGATAAAGAAGAGATATATGCAGCACTAAGGTATAATGCTAAAGAAGAAAATAAGTACTATAAGTACGATTTCTACTTTGATAACTGTGCTACTCGTATCAGAGATATCTTCAAGAAAGCTTTAGGCGATGGTTTTATGTTTGGGGAGGCGTTACCTGAAGGGCAAGAACTAACATTCAGAGATATAACCAACCAGTATTTCTACCGTAAGCATTGGGAGCGAGTAGGGGTAAACCTATTATTGGGTAGCCGTATAGATAAGGTGATGACCAATGAGGATATCATGTTTCTACCAGACTTTTTAAGAGGTGCTATGGCTGGTGCCAGGAATAATGGTGAGCTGTTTGCAAGTGATAGCAAGAGAGTGTTAGATGGGTCGCCACGTAAGCCCGCTGGTATCAATCAACCATTGATATTAATGCTTTGTATTGCTTTGTTGACTTTATTAGGACTAAGCGTTAATTCATTAAGCTTTCTTGGAAAGGTGATGACGTTCTTGGTATTATTTGTTTCAGGCTTGCTAGGCGTTATTATGCTAGTGATGTGGCTAGGTACAGACCATCAAGCTTGTCAAAACAACTTTAATGTTCTTTGGGCGTTGCCAACCAATCTTTTACTAGCATTTACCTCTAAGAAGGGCAAAGGTAAATATGCAACACTAGCAATGGTCATGCTTTTCATTTCATTGATATTGCACATGTTGTCCGTTCAGAAGATGCTATTACTGGAGTTTGGACCGTTACTATTGTCTTTAGTATTTATATATGGAGCTATTATTAGGAAAAATAAAGTTGTAAAAAGCTAATGAAGGAGATAAACACAGAAGTATTTCCCAAGCTTAGCTATAGGAAAGAGGGTAGTGGAGATGCTATAGTATTGATACACGGTTTCCCTGACGATGGTGAG
>CAZPDA010000108.1:0-9934 GCA_964585115.1 uncultured Flavipsychrobacter sp. | reverse complement strand
ATATAATACTATCCATAAAAGTGCTTACCGTGTTTTAACCCTGTTATAGTAAAAGGCTGTAATGTAAAGAGCTAAAAAGAAAGACTATTTTTGTAGTTATGGATTTGAAAGCTCCTGAAAAGATAGCCAACTACATAGGCGGTGAATTTCTTGCGCCTAAGAACGGAAAGTATATAGACAATGTGAACCCTGCTACGGGTGAAGTATATAGCCAAACCCCTGATAGTGATGCACAAGATATTGCTGCTGCTACAGAGGCTGCTAAAGCTGCATTCAAAGCATGGAGTAACACGCCCGCAGAGCAACGTTTCAAAGTGCTGAACAAGATAGCCGAGCTGATAGATGAGAACCTTGAAGCTCTAGCACTAGCAGAGACCAATGATAACGGTAAGCCACTATGGCTGAGCAAAAAGGTGGACATACCCAGAGCTTCGAGCAACTTCAGGTTCTTTGCTACAGGTAGTATGCATATGAGCTCTGAGAGTCATAGCATGGAAGACCGTGCTATCAACTACACACTGCGTAAGCCGATAGGTGTGGTGGGTTGTATCTCTCCGTGGAACTTACCATTGTACTTATTCTCTTGGAAGCTAGCACCGGCATTGGCTGCGGGCAACTGTGTGGTGGCAAAACCTAGTGAGGTGACACCGATGACGGGCTACTTGCTAAGTGTTATATGTAAAGAAGCAGGGCTGCCTGATGGTGTGCTGAACATTGTGCATGGTACAGGACCAAACTGCGGTGCTGCTATAGTAGAGCACCCACAGATAAAAGCCATATCATTCACAGGTAGTACCAGAGCGGGGCAACAGATAGCAGCTACTGCTGCGCCAATGTTCAAGAAGGTATCTCTGGAGCTGGGTGGTAAGAACCCGAATATCATCTTTGCCGATTGCGATTGGGATAAGACCATGCGTACCACATTGCAGTCTTCATTTGCCAATATGGGGCAGATATGCCTTTGCGGTAGTAGGATATTGATAGAGGAAAGCATTTACGAAAAATTCAAAGCAGAATTTATAGAGCGTGCAAAACGGCTAGTACCGGGAGACCCGCTTGATGAGAAAAGTAAGCAAGGTGCTACCGTTAGCAAAATGCACTACGACAAAGTACTAAGCTGTATAGAGCTGGCTAAGGAAGAAGGTGGTAAGGTATTACTAGGTGGTAATGCTGTAAAGCTGGAAGGTAGGTGTGAGAATGGTCTGTTCATAGAGCCGACCATTATAGAAGGACTAGGGCCAAACTGCCGTACGAATATGGAAGAGATATTTGGACCAGTGGTGACGCTACAGCCATTCAAAACAGAAGAAGAAGCTTTGGAATTGGCAAATACCAGCGATTACGGACTTGCTGCAACTATATGGACACAAGACCTGAACCGTGCACACCGTATGGCTGCTAATGTACATAGCGGTATCATTTGGGTGAACTGCTGGTTGCTACGCGACCTACGTACACCATTTGGTGGGTTTGGAAACTCGGGAGTAGGTAGAGAAGGTGGATGGGAAGCGTTGCGTTTCTTCACCGAGCCTAAGAATGTGTGTATCGAACTATAGTCATCAACAAAAACATTAAGTAATAACAATAAGATATGTCAGAAAGAATTTCAACGGATAAAGCACCAAAACCGGTAGGTCTGTATCCTCACGCACGTAAAGTAGGCAACTTGCTTTTCTTATCAGGAATAGGACCACGCAATGCAGGCGAAAGTGATACTGTAGTACCAGGATTGAAGCTGGATAAGAATGGTAACTTCCTTGAGTTTGATTTTGAAGCACAATGCCGCAACGTATTTGATAATGTAAGAACAGTACTAGAAGAGAGTGGTAGTAGCTGGGACCAGCTGGTAGATGTAACTGTATTCTTAGTGAATATGAAGCGAGACTTCCACGTATATAATAAAGTATATGCAGAATACTTCAAGGATAATCAACCTTGTAGAACAACAGTAGAGATAAGCTCACTGCCTACACCTATAGCTATTGAGCTGAAGTGTATCGCTACTATTGGTCAACAGTAATAGATATTGGAATATCGATGCGCAGCTGCTTTTGGAAGTTGCTGCCATCTTTATCCTTTCCGCGTACACGCCACATTACGGTGGTTAGCTCTACATACAAAGGTCGCTGACTGGTACTGTTCGCATTTTTCACACTACTCTCCCATGCAACACGTGTGGCCCTGCTCATGCGTTTACGTTTGGTAGCACGATTTACAGCATCTATTATTGCAGCATTACCCCCACGGTCATGTTGTAGTTTGCTAGGCGTAAGACCTTCTATTTTATACATGCCATTCTTACCACTTACACTCGTCCATTCGGTCAGTGTTTTCATGGTAGAAAGTTCTAGCATACCTAGGTCTGTACGTACTACAATAACTGTTTGGTAGCGCATAGCTACATCCAGCTCTGTAGCTCCTTGTAGTATCAGGTAGTTATCATTCAGCTCGCCACTGGTAAGCTGAAAACTGGCACCGTTTGCTTTTTTATAGTCTATGTCTTGAAAAGTGCGTGTAGTAATACTAGGTATGAACATAGTAACTTCAGGGAATGGAGCTTTAAGCCCACCACCACTAAGCATCATCTCTTTAGACAACGGCACATTTGCACGTTGCTTGTTTTGTTTTGATGAATCCTGAAGATCTTCAATATCAGGCATTGGCCCAAAATCCAGGTCGAGAACCAAGTCTGTAAGATATGTTGAATCCGTCTCTGTAACAATACTGGAGCTGTCACCAAGTATAATAGGACGGGCATTATTGCCATCCTTATTATTGGTACAAGACTGTAGGGTAACTACAGCTAATAAACATCCTAATACTGCTATTCGGGATAAATACTTCATACGAAACTTGTCACGAAAATAAGAAACGCACTGACTAATGCAGTGCGTTTGTACAATATTAAATACGAAATGTATAAATCTTAGTAATTCATTAGCTTTTTTATACTCTCATCCAGTCTAGCTTTAGCTAAGAAGTTCTGCTCCAGTGCTATGGAAAATGGTACCGGAGTATCTAAACTCCCGCAGCGCACTATAGGAGCATCCAACATCTGAAAACAGTGCTCAGATATCCATGCTGATAGCTCTCCGCCAATACCGCCGAATAGTGTATCCTCATGTAGTATCAATACCTTACCCGTGCGTGATACAGATGCGTGAATGGCGTCATAGTCTATAGGTAAAAGTGAGCGTAGGTCTACAATGTCTAAAGAAATATCAGGGTTCTCTTTAGCATATTGCATAGACCAGTGTACGCCACTACCATAGGTTATAATACTAATATCACTACCCTCTTGTACCAAGCGTGCTTTGCCTATTTCGGTAGTATAATACTCATCGGGCACCATGCCGGATATGCCGCGGTATAGTGCTTTATGCTCAAAGAATATTACAGGATTAGGGTCTTCTATAGCTGCCAGCAATAGCCCTTTTGCATCTTCAGGAGTTGATGGATAAACAACCTTCAAACCGGGAGTATGTGTGAACCAAGCCTCATTGCTCTGTGAGTGGAAAGGTCCTGCGCCTACACCCGCACCCGTAGGCATACGGATGACCACATCGGCATTTTGCCCCCAGCGATAATGTATCTTAGCGAGGTTATTCACTATTTGGTTGAAGCCCACAGTTACAAAATCTGCAAACTGCATCTCCATCATAGCCTTGTAGCCTTTTATAGAAAGACCTAGTGATGCACCAACGATAGCACTTTCGCAAATAGGTGTGTTGCGCACACGGTCTTTGCCAAACTCTTCAATAAAGTTCTGTGTTATCTTAAAAGCACCACCATACTCAGCAATGTCTTGCCCCATTAGCACAAGCTTGCTGTGACGCTCCATAGCTTGTCTTAGTCCATCGCTTATGCCTTGGAAAAATTTCTTCTCAGAGCTAGCTCCAGATGGTGTAATGTGTACAGGCTTGTAAGGTGCATATACATCGGTCATCTCTTCCGTCGTTTCGGCAACGGGTTCTTCCGCCTCAAAGCCTTTGGTAATGCCTGCTGATATATAGTCTTGTAGCTCTGCTCTAATGTCCGCTATCTCTTCTTTAGAGATGATATTCTCTTTTAGTAGAAAGTCTTCGTAATTACTTACCGGGTCTTTAACCTGCCACTCTTCAAATAAATGAGGTGGCACATATTTTACACCGCTAGCTTCTTCATGCCCGCGCATCCTGAAGGTCATGCACTCTATAAGCATAGGCTTTTGTTGCTCTATGCAGTACTTCCTTGCATCACGTATTGCCTTATATACTTCCAACACGTTATTACCATCTATAGTAATACCCTGCATGCCATAACCGACAGCACGGTCTGATAATTGCTTACAGGCATATTGCTCATCCGTAGGTGTGCTTAGTCCATACCCGTTATTCTCTATCAGGAATATGGTAGGTAAGTTCCACACAGCTGCAACATTCAGTGCCTCATGGAAATCGCCCTCACTAGTACCACCTTCGCCCGTAAAGGCTAGTGCTACTTTTTTATCGCCATTAAGTTTGTGTGCCAGAGCTATACCATCTGCAATAGCTAACTGCGGACCGAGGTGAGATATCATACCACAGATATGGTGCTCATTGCTACCAAAGTGGAAAGAACGCTCTCTACCCTTGCTGAAACCACTTTTCTTTCCCTGCCATTGTGCAAATAGCTTATCAAAAGGCATTTTTCTTGCAGTGAATACCCCTAGGTTGCGGTGCATAGGCATGATGTACTCATCCTCGTCCATAGCTAGGGTAGCACCAATAGCTATAGCCTCTTGCCCAATACCGCTGAACCACTTGCTTATCTTACCCTGCCTTAATAGTATGAGCATACGCTCTTCTATCATTCTTGGGCGCAGTATCTCCTTATATATCTCCTTTAATTCTGTATTGTCTAAGCCTGAACGGTCGAAATGCATAATGCGTATTTGCGGACAAAAAATAAATTCTTAAAGATAGGAAACTCCCTGTGTAATCATTCTAATAAAGATTTTTTAAAAGTGTTATCTGTAGGCTATTTCACAAAGAACAGAAGCAAATAATTTTTGCTTCTATTTTAGTTTATTAACTTTGTGCGACCGATACAGCGATCCCCTTTTATTTATTGGAATACATGCTGCGCCCGGTCTGAAATCAGGAGCGTTATGACTAAATACATTTTTGTAACCGGAGGTGTTACATCGTCTTTAGGGAAAGGAATTATTGCCGCATCACTTGCTAAGTTGTTGCAAGCGAGAGGTTTCCGTACAACTATTCAAAAGTTTGACCCGTATATCAACGTAGACCCCGGTACACTGAATCCGTATGAGCATGGAGAGTGTTATGTGACAGAGGATGGTGCAGAGACCGACCTTGACCTAGGGCACTATGAGCGTTTTCTTAATACGTTCACCTCTCAGGCTAATAACGTTACAACGGGTAGAGTATACCAACATGTAATAAATAGAGAGCGTAATGGTGATTATAATGGTAAGACCGTACAGGTGATACCACATATCACAGACGAGATAAAGCGTCGCATTATGCTATTGGGTGAGAACGATAAATATGACATAGTTATCACTGAGCTTGGCGGTACGGTAGGTGATATCGAGTCGCTACCATATATAGAGGCAGTTCGTCAGCTGAAGTGGGACCTTGGAGAAGATAATTGTTTGGTGATACACCTAACACTTATCCCATACCTACGTGCAGCTAAAGAGCTGAAAACCAAACCTACACAGCACTCTGTGAAGATGATGAGTGAGAACGGGTTGAACCCGGATGTCATTGTTTGCCGTACAGAGGAGCCACTATACAAAGACATTAAGAGAAAGATAGCACAGTTCTGTAACGTGACGCAAGACGCGGTAATTGAAGCTATGGATGCAGATACCATTTACAGTGTGCCGCTAGAGATGATGCGCGAGCGTCTGGATGAGATATGTCTTAAGAAACTAAGTATGGACCTTGGTGAAGAGCCGGACCTTACTAAGTGGAAAGAATTCTTGAATAAATTAAGATATCCTAAATCTAAAGTAACTGTAGGTCTTATAGGTAAATATGTAGAGCTACAAGATGCTTATAAGTCTATACTAGAGGCATTGATACACGCAGGTGCTATCAATGAGTGTAAGGTAGAGGTTAGAAATATCCATTCTGAATACCTGACCATAGAGAATGCAGAAGAGAAGATGCAGAACCTTGATGCCGTGCTGGTAGCACCGGGCTTTGGTAGCAGAGGTATAGAAGGTAAGATAGATGCGATACGCTATGCCAGAGAAAATAAGATACCTTTCTTCGGTATATGTCTGGGTATGCAAACGGCTTGTGTAGAGTTTGCCCGCAATGTATTGGGTATGGAGAATGCCCATTCGATAGAGGTGAATGATGATACCAAAGATGCTGTTATCTCTATAATGGAAGAGCAGAAGGATATTACTCAGCTTGGCGGTACCATGCGTTTGGGTGCTTATAATTGTACGTTGAGCAAAGACTCAAAACTAGCTGAGATATACGGTACTACTGAAATATCAGAGCGTCACCGCCACCGTTATGAGTTCAATAATGAATACATGGAAGCCTTTGAAAAAGCGGGCATGAAACCTGTGGGTAAGAACCCTAAGACAGGTCTTGTAGAGGTGATGGAGCTTTCTGAGGATATTCACCCATACTATGTAGGGGTACAATTCCACCCTGAGTATAAGAGTACGGTTGAGAACCCACATCCATTATTCGTAGCATTTATAAAAGCTGCTAAGGAAGCACAAGCTAATAAGAACGGTAATGGTGATACATCTGCTTACAACAAACCAATGGTTGATAAGCAACTATAAGTGAACATTCTTAGAGGAGACCGTCTGACCAAAGAATCGGGTGGCCTGCTCGTCAAAATTATCAGGGGAGTCTGTGGTGAAGAACTGCATACTCCCTTTTTTCGTAATGCGTTCATCCATTTCAGGATGGCGATGTAGATAGTCGACCAGGCTATCTGCCACAATATCTCCTTGAGATATAGACCTAATGCCTTTAGGGAGGTTTCTGTCTATCTGCTCCTGTAGTATAGGGTAGTGTGTGCAGCCCAGTAGTACCGTATCTATTTCGTCGGACTGGCTTAGTAACTTCTTCAGGTCTTTTTTAACGATGTTCTCAACTATATCCGTATCGTATAGGTAGTGCTCTATCATGTGTACCCATAGTGGGCATGCTTGTTGGTATACATTCAGCTCGGGGTAAAATTTATTTATCTCCATAAGATAGCTACCCGAACTTACAGTTCCCTTAGTACCCAAAATGCCTACTGTGCCTGTTTGGGAGTATTCTCCAATTACTTCTGCCGTTGGGCGTATCACCCCAAGTACTCTTTTATCAGCCCCCAGTCTGGGAAGGTCTTTCTGCTGTATATCGCGTAATGCCTTGGCCGATGCGGTATTGCAAGCTAGTATGATGAGTGGACAGCCCTGTTTCATGAGCCATTCTACAGCCTCTAGCGTAAACTCATATACTGTTTGGTGAGAACGGTCGCCATAAGGAGCACGTGCATTATCCCCCAGATATATAAAATCGTGGTCAGAAAGCCGCTCTTTGATGGACTTAAAAACGGTCAGTCCGCCAAAGCCGGAATCGAAAATACCTATAGGGGAATCACTTAGCATAATACAAATATAGAATAGAAAAGCCCTGATAGACATCAGAGCTCTGGTTTTTTATCTGTACCGCGATAACAAGCACAACCTAAAAAGGTTTTCTTAAAAGATGGTCATAGCTCTGTTGATGTTTTTAATAGTGGTATGAATACAGTAATTTTGCATGATATTTTTACTTATGAGTGACGTAGCAACATCACAGGAGCCGAAGTTGACGGCAAAGGACTTTGCAACAGATCAGGAGGTGCGTTGGTGTCCGGGTTGTGGAGATTATTCCATACTAAAACAAGTACAAACTATATTACCTCAGACGGGTATACCGAAAGAGGATATCGTTATCATATCAGGTATTGGTTGTAGTTCACGTTTTCCGTACTACATGAACACTTATGGCATGCACTCCATCCACGGGCGTGCTACGGCTATAGCTTCAGGCTTGAAGGCTTCAAGACCGGAGCTAAGTGTATGGATAGTGACAGGAGATGGTGATGGATTGAGTATAGGTGGTAACCATACCATACATCTACTACGCAGAAACTTTGATGTGAATGTATTGTTGTTCAACAACCAGATATATGGGTTGACCAAAGGACAATACTCACCAACATCTGAAGAGCATAAAGTAACCAAGTCTACACCATTTGGTAGTATCGACCATCCGTTCAATCCATTAGCATTGGCTATGGGTGCAGATGCCAGCTTTATTGCCAGAAGTATGGATAGAGACCCCAAGCATTTGCAGAAAATGCTTTTGCGTTCTAATGACCATCACGGTGCTTCTTTCTTAGAGATCTATCAGAACTGTAACATCTTTAATGACGGCGCATTCTTTACCTATACGGAGAAGAGTAGTAGACCTAATGAAGTGCTGTATCTGGAGCAAGGTCAGCCATTACTGTTCGGAGCTGATAACAGCAAGGGTATCCGTTTAGATGGATACAAGCCAGAGATCGTAGATATGACAGATGGCAAGCATAGTGCTGATGATCTTTGGATACATGACGAAGGTGATTTTTATAAAGCACAGATACTGACCCGTTTCTTTGACGACCCTAAGGTAGATGGTCACTTCCCGCGTCCGGTAGGTGTGTTCTATGCAGTAGACAGACCAACTTATGAAGATGCGATGAAGCTACAGCTGGAAGATGCTATAGCTACAAAAGGTGATGGAGACCTAGACAAACTACTGAAAGGAAGAGAGACCTGGGTGATAGAGTAACACAACCAGTTGCCAAAACTATATAGTGGGATCACTAAAACAACTAGCTAGCCAAACGGTATGGTACGGTGCCAGCAATATTGCTGCTCGTTTCTTTACCTATTTACTTACGCCGTACCTCACCACTATGCTTAGTGATGAAAAAGGTCAGTATGTATTTGGTCAGCAAGGGTTGATATATGCTATTTTCCCGTTTATGAATGTGCTTTATACCTATGGTATGGAGACCTCATATTTCCGTTTCAGCACTACAGAGGATAAGCGTCAGCTATATAATACACAGGCTACATCATTACTGCTTACTACTATACTATTTACAGGGGCATTGCTTGTTTTCAGGTATCCTATAGCAGACTTCGTAGAGCTGGGCAACCATGTAGAGTATGTGGGTTGGTGTGCAGCCATCATAGGTTTCGATGCACTCTCTGCATTGCCTTATGCCAGACTAAGAAAAGAGAATAGACCACGTAAGTACGCATTCACAAAAATACTGGGCATAGTAGCTTTTGTAGGTACTATTGTGTTCTTATTCAGCTTTGGTGAAACAATATCGAATAAATATCCACAGAGTTTTTTCGCTGGTTTTTACAATACACATTGGGGTATAGGTTTTATCCTGTTTGCCAACATGCTACAGGCCATTGTGACCCTATTGCTATTATCATCTGAGCTGATGGGTGTGAAGTTGTCTATTAATAAACAGCTTTATAAGAAAGTGCTTGTTTACTCAATACCCATATTGATAGCAGGTTTCGCAGGTACTATCAATGACTCGTTGAACAGGGTAATGTTCAAGATCCTGAATACAGCACCTCAAAAAGAGACCATCAGACAGTTGGGGATGTTTAGTGCTACTGTAAGGCTTTCAGTACTAATCAATTTGGCGATACAAGCGTTCAGGTTGGCAGCAGAGCCATTTTTCTTTTCTGTATCTAAAGAGAAGAATGCTAAAGAGACCTATGCCAGAGTGATGCGTTGGTTTGTAATAGTAATGGCATTCATGTTCCTAAACGTGACCTTGTTCATGGATATATGGAAGCACTTTATTGATAAAGAATACCGCGTGTCGCTAGACCTTGTACCTGTATTATTAGGCTCTTATATAT
>CAZPDA010000107.1:0-9959 GCA_964585115.1 uncultured Flavipsychrobacter sp. | reverse complement strand
TACGAATGGTAATCCGACAGATAATATGGTTTATAGAGGAGCTATTTATACCTATAATTATGTGGGTATGATAGATTTTATGGTCAACTTCAATCAATATTTTCAGTTGGGTATTGAAGCTAGAGTTTCCGAGCTATCTAGGAAATCAGACTCTGTCTATCTAAGTCCTTTTAAGTTACCCATTGGTGGCGATGATAAGAAGTTTGTGTATGCAAAGTTCATGACTTCTGCTCTGCTTAAGGCTAATGGGCAGTATTCTTTTGGAAATAAGGGTAAAATATATGCAGGTGTAGCTGTTGGTTATGGAGTTGGCAGTCATAATTCTAGCAAAATATATCCTAGTGAAAACTATCGTACACCAAATGGGGGTAAAGGTGTAGCTTATGGAGCACAATTAGGGTATGACATGAACATCTCTGATCGCGTTACGTTTTCTATTGAAGCTGCGATGCGTAGCTATACGTTAGACTATGGTGGTCCTTATGCTCCTGTTATTAGACCCTTTGAGCCATTAAAATATAGTATAACAGCTTATAATATTACCGTTGGTATCGGGTTTAAGCTAGGTTCTAGTTACCGAAAATATATGCGTATACCTGCTTTTGGAGGTAGCAAGGATGGCTATTAAGCTTTGTTAAGCTTATCTTTTCTCATTTTGGCAAAAATAAATATGCCAATACCTGCAAGTACTAAACATGTAGAGATTATCTCGGCTTGTGTAGGGTGTAAGAAGCCCCAATCATATTTATAGTTGACACGTATCTTCTCAATAAAGAAACGTTCAAGACCATTGAAAACAAGATAAATACCGAACATTTGCCAAGCATACTTAAGCTTCTTTCTAATAGACCATAAGAATAGGAATATGAGCGTACATCCTACTGTTTCATATAGTGGGGTAGGGAATACTGCAGCCGGTAATACACTACAATAACTACCGGTACAGTTGGCTAATAGCACACCTTCGTTGTTTACATTATGCGGATAGTTCATTGCATACATCCAGTCTGGCAACCAGCTTGGAGCCGGGCTGTGTATATATGGCACGTTATCCAAAGAGCCAAACTCTCGAATAAAGTAAGATGATGCATCTTGCATTCTCATTTTGAATTCTGCTATTGTAGCTGCTTGTAAAGAACCGTCAGGTGCTGTGATATAAGCGGCATTAAAAATGCCCCAATCACCATCTCCTGCGATTTGGCAACCAAGCCTACCAATACCATAGGCTAGTATTAACCCCGGAGCTGCTGCATCGCAAAGATGTTTGAATGGTATCTGGTTTTTCTTAGCATATATGTATAGTGCTACTGTTGCCATTATCAACCCGCCATAGAATGTTAGTCCTGATGATGAAAATAAACTAGCTACAGGGTCTCTTAAGAAGTCCTCCCAGGTTTCCAGAGCATTGAATATTTTAGCTCCGGCAAGCCCTGCTACGGCAGCTATTATTACCACCTCAAATACTCTTTGGTAAGGATGAAGCGCCAATTGTTTTTGTTCTGGTTTGGGTAACTGTTGTTTTTTCTTTTCACTATACTTCATGTAAGCAAAAAGTGCAGCACCAATAATACCTATGAGAATATTCCCTTTAAGCGTGAATAGGAAACTCATAGGATCAGCAGATGCTTCTCTAATATTGGAGAATATGCCACCGCCTTTATAGCCAATAATAAAGCCTAAAACTCCTGACCATATTAACTCAGCTGTGGTTACCGCTTCGCCAACTGTTATTGTTTTTATAATAGGTTTTAGCAGTCCTTGTTCTTCCTTACGTTTTAGCTCTTTAGACAATGTCCAGGCAGCTGCAAAGAATGCTAAGGCTACCATGAAGCCAAAGGTTTTGAATATGCCTAACCATGCCGGTAGGTCTGTATTGAATATTTGCTCTAGTAAGTATTCGAAATCCGGGTACATAATTGAGGGTAAAAGTAATAAACTTGAGGACTATTGGCTGCTTAAAAAAGTAGAAGCAAATGTTATATTTTTTCTATTAATGGGAGTGCTTTCAATATCATAGCTTCAATAGCTTGTTCAGGTTCTTTTGAAAAAGATCGAGATATACGGTTGGCAATAACTGTGCTAATAGAAATACAATTATGCTTAAGTATTCGACTCAAACCATATAGAGCTGATGTTTCCATCTCAAAGTTTGCGATGCTATGCCCCCTGCTAGAAAAACTACTAAGCCCATCTAATAGATTAGGGTAGGTGAGTTTAGCCCTTAAAGACCTGCCTTGTGGCGCAAAGAATCCCGGACAAGTAATAGTGATGCCGTGTTTGAAACCTTCAGAAAAATGAGCTCTTAAATGAATAGAACCTTCAAAAATATAAGGTGATATATGCTCTTTCTGTAGTTTGATCTGTTGCTGCAGTTCGTTTAGTATAAACTGTTCTTCAGGGTTTTGTTTATGTTGGTAATAATGAAGCAGGTTGTCTAGCCCTACAGCAAATGAAGAGGCAACTAAGCTATCTACAGGTATATCTTGTTGTAAAGAACCGCATGTGCCTAGCCTTATTATAGTTAGTTGTTTAGGAGCTGGTTTAATGACTCTTGTTTCAAGATCAATATTGTGCAAAGCATCAATTTCATTCAGCACTATGTCAATATTGTCAGTACCAATACCTGTGCTTAGAACAGAAAGTCTTTTGCTGCCAATATAGCCTGTGTGTGTCACAAATTCTCTGTGTTGAGCTTTGTGTTCTATACTATCAAAATGTTTAGATACTTCTTTTACCCTGTCAGGATCTCCAACTGTTATAATCGTATCTGCTAACTCATCTGGCTTTAAGTTTAGGTGGTAAACAGCACCATTTGGGGAAATGATCAGTTCAGATTCTCCTATTTTATCATACCGCTCTAAAGACATATTTATTTAACTATCTACTTGTAAAGAAACGATTTTTTACTACATTTGCAATCCCTCAATGGTCGCGTGGCCGAGTGGCTAGGCAGAGGTCTGCAAAACCTTGTACAGCGGTTCGAATCCGCTCGCGACCTCCAAATTTTTTCCTCTGATCGTATGGTCAGAGGTTTTTTATTTATAAGAGTCATACATCAAATAATAAAGCCTCCAATTAAGGAGGCTTTATCAATATAGAATTGTTTTTAAGTTTCTATTGAAAGCGCATGAACGATTGTAGTTTAGCAGCCATCTCTTGTGCTTTCTGGCCGTATTTAGCAGCAGCTTCAGTATCTCCCGCTGCTTGAGCCGTACTCTGCATTACACTAGCAAGAGATAAATCTCTTTGTGCATCATTTGTAAGGCTAGGTCTATCTTCTTCATCAAGAGACATGATATAGTTCACATCATCCTCTGCATTCTTAACCAGTTTATCGGCAATTATTCTTCCTTTTTCTTTATTGCCAATACTATAGTATGCTACAGCCATAAAGTATGCTGTGGCATCGTAGTAGTAAGAACGCTCAGATATGTTTTCAAATACAGTATCTAGTATCGCGTTAGCTTCTTTGGTTCTGCCAAGTCTTGCAAGCTGAGTTGCTATACGGCTAGAGTTCATTCTATATGCAGAGAACATTAGTCTATTCTTCTCATCATAATATACATCATCTTGCCCTGCATTCCCCCATTTGTATACGTTGGTGAATAGATCTAGTGATTTGTCTAGGTCAACACTACCAATATCACCCGGGTTAACTGCAGGTGGGTTGTTAAGCATTTTAAACGGTAGTAAGCGATATACAACACCCTCAAGTCTCATATAGTCTTGCATACCAATATAGTTGTCGCCAGGTAGGCCACCACTGAAGTATATAGGACGATCCCAACCTTGCTCAGAAATAGCCGCAACTATATTTAAGGTTGCGATATCGTCTTTTAACGCATTGTTTTTAGGGAAAGTGAACCTAATATCTGTACTAATGTTAGCAGTGTCATTTGGAGAAATAAAGCCTTTCTTGATTAATTCTTCTTTAGAAATAGAAGGTATAGTCAAGTTTTTAGTAGGCATAAAGTTTACATAATCTCCACCGCGAGTAGGTACCTGATTTTTGCGGTCATTGCTACTCATAAACTTAACAACATCCATTAGCTTGAAGTATTGCCCTTCAGGGATGTTTTGAGGCTTGTTGTAGAATAAGTAAGTACTACGGTCGCCAATGTAAGCATCTCTATCCCAAACCATAGGTACAGGAGGAGCGTCATTCATCTTATTGTTCAATTGGTCAATGTACCAATCAATACCTAAAAGGCTCATGTTGATGATACGTACATCTGTTCTAACTCTTTCTACCTCTTGTAAATACCAAAGCGGGTAAGTGTCATTATCTCCAAATGTGAATAGGATTGCATTCTTTTCACAAGACATTAGTGTGTTGTACGCAGTAGAGTGTGCAAGGTACTTGTTCGATCTGTCATGATCATCCCAACCTTCTTTAGCCATTAGTGTTGGTACTGCTAATAGGCAAAGAACAATTGCGATTGCACCACCGGTTGCACCTTTCAAGAATTTATTGAAAAGATTACCAACCATTAGCACCCCAAGTCCTATCCATATAGCATAGGTATATGTGGAACCTGCAAATGCATAGTCACGTTCACGTGGTTGAAGTGGAGGCATGTTCAGGTATATGGCAATAGCAATACCCGTAAAGAAGAACAGTACTAGAGTTACAATTCCGTCTTTCTTATTACGATTGAACTGGAATACCATACCTAATATACCTAAAATGAACGGCAGAAAGTAAAACTCATTCCTTGCTCGGTTGTTCACATAACCATCCTGCATTAGGTCCATATCACCCAAGCCTCTGAAGTTTTTGTCAAATACCTTAATACCTGATACCCAGTTACCATCTTTAGGATTGCCCTGGCCCTCAATATCATTCTGTCTACCTGCGTAGTTCCACATGAAGTAGCGCCACCACATCCAGTCTATTTGGTAGCCCATAAAGAACTTGATATTATCAGCTGATGTCGGTTCTTCTCCTTGTTGTAGACCTAAGAAGTTTTGATAGAACCTAACGTGCTGAGGGTCGTTAGCATCCCATATACGTGGGAAGAAGTGCTTATCAGACGCAGCGTATTTATACTCTCTTTTTTCTCCTACAATTTTGTAGAAGTCTTTACCATCTTTTTGAGAACGAGCATATTTCTTGCCTATTTTATCTAGCTCTACAGGCTGGCTAGTAAAGTACGGGCCCGATAATAGAGGCTGAGAACCAAATTGCTCACGTTGTATATATGATGTTAAGCTGATTGCGTTATCAGGGTTAGTCATGTCAATAGGTACATCCGCTCTTGAACGTATCATTGGAGCTAGGTAGCTGGAGAATCCGATAATAATGAATATCAAGCAAAGCATACCTGTATGTAATAAGTACCAGCCTTTGCGTTTTGCTAGAACTACGGCAGCTACCAATACAAGAATTAGTAGTATTATAAAGGTCAATGCACCACTATCAAACGGTAGGTGGAAGCTATTAACGAACAGTAGATCAAACTTAGAAGCCAATATTGGTAAGCCTTGAAGCACACCAAACTGCACCAGACCTAATAATGCACAACCAATGATAAATGCTATAATTGAACCGGAAGTAGTTGCTTCATATCTTCTGTAGTAATATACCATTGCTACTGCCGGAATTGCAAGTAGGTTTAATAAGTGAATACCCACGGTTAATCCCATTAAATAGGCAATAAGCACTAACCATCTATCAGCGTAAGGCTTGTCGGCCATGTGTTCCCATTTCAGAATAGCCCAAAATGCTAATGCCGTGAAAAATGACGATGTTGCATATACCTCTGCCTCTACAGCTGAGAACCAAAACGTATCTGAGAAGGTATACGCTAGGCCTCCTACCAAACCTGCTCCCATTATCATTAGCGTTTGATTGCCAGTAGGCTCATCATCTCGGTTAGGTACTAGCAGTCTTTTTGCAAAGTGAGTGATCGTCCAGAATAAGAACAATATTGTAAGACCACTAGCTATGGCAGACCATGCGTTGGTGTACATAGCTACTTTGGTAACATCAGATCCGGCCAACATACCGAACATGCGTTGTATCAACATGAATAACGGAGCACCAGGAGAGTGACCTACTTCAATGTTATAAGCACAGGAGATAAATTCACCACAGTCCCAATAGCTGACCGTGGGTTCCATAGTTATTAAAAAAACAAGTGTTGCAATAGCGCCGGTAGCCCAGCCTACAATGTTATTGACTTTGCGAAAATTCATGCAGCATTAATTTGACAGGAAACAAAAATAGAAAAATACACGTATGCACCTATAGTCAATGATATAATTAACATATCTCTATATGATATTAGGGCTTATTTTTACCATAAGTTAATAATTAGAGCAATAAGTGGTTGATACTCTTTAGTCTGTTTGTAGATAAAACTTGTGCAAGTAAAATATCAGGTATATCTCTCAAGTAAGATACGATATCTCTGGCTTGCTGTTCTGCGGTTTGGCTTTGTATCAGCCATAGGTAGTCTAGCTCTTTTAGCTCAGGTATTAAGCTGTCATTATTGGTTTTGACCTTGTAAATAACATGCCTACATCCGCTATGGTCTATCTCACACGTATATACAGCATAGTTTTTGGGCTCTTCTTTCTTTTTCTTGGTGTATAGGATATCAGCATCGGGTGTTCGGGTAAAGTTGTAACCTAAGTATTGATTTACTGCCCAACAAAATCGGTGCCCCGGAGCAGCAGAACCAATACCCAGAAGAGCTGTGTCTGCAAAAAAATCATCTTGCACAGCCTCCATATTTAATACTAACTTTGCCATTTGCCATAAAATTCGGCTTTATTTAGGTCTTTTTGAAAGAAATGCACGTAAGTGTAAAAGATTATTTGAAGAAAAACCTCGATCTCTTTTACTTTTGTGCACTGCAAACAGACTGGTTTTAATTGTTATCAGTTTATAAATTACTTTTGCCAGCTAATTATTGAATATGATTGACGTTTTATTAGGGTTGCAATGGGGTGACGAGGGAAAAGGTAAGATAGTAGACTTCTTAGCGAAGGATTACGATATAATCGCTCGTTTTCAGGGCGGACCTAATGCAGGCCATACATTATATGTGAACGGTAATAAAGTGGTATTGCATACCATACCATCAGGGGTTTTCCAGACAAACTGTCTGAACCTAATAGGTAATGGTGTGGTAATAGACCCTGTAACTCTAAAGAAAGAGATCGCAGAGATCAAGGCTTTGCAGCCTGATCTATTAGAGCGCTTATTCGTATCCAGAAGAGCACATATAATCGTACCCACTCACAGAGCTCTTGATGCTGCGTCTGAAGCATCTAAGGGTAAAGAGAAGATAGGTTCTACATTAAAAGGCATCGGCCCTGCTTATATGGATAAGACAGGACGTAATGGTCTGCGTGTAGGAGACCTTTTAAGCAAGGACTTTAAAAAGAAGTACGAGCAATTAAAAGAGAAGCATCTACAACTATTATCTCAATATGACCATAAGGTAGATATTACAGAATGGGAAGAGCAGTTCATGGACGCTGTAGATACTATACGTCAGCTACAAGTGGTAAATGCAGAATATTGGTTAGATGATCACCTAAAGAATGGTAAGAGAGTATTAGCTGAAGGAGCTCAGGGTAGTATGTTGGATATCGATTTCGGGACATACCCGTTCGTAACATCATCTAATACTATAACTGCCGGTGTTTGTAATGGTTTAGGAGTTGCACCTTCTCGTATAAAAGAAGTGTATGGTATCACTAAAGCATATTGCACACGTGTGGGTAGTGGTCCATTCCCTACAGAGCTGCACGATGATATGGGGGAAGCCCTTCGTAAAGCAGGTAATGAATTTGGTGCTACTACAGGACGCCCTCGCCGTTGTGGGTGGGTAGACCTTGTTGCATTAAGATATGCCGTTATGCTAAGTGGTGTTACAAATCTTATCATTACTAAGACTGATGTTCTTGATGGTTTTGAAGAGATCAAAGCAGCTACTACATACAAGGTAGATGGTGAAGAGACCAAAGAGCTACCATATGATCTTTGTGATACAGAAGTAGAGCCTGTATATAAAGCCTTCACAGGTTGGGATAAGCCAATAAGTGAGTGCAAAGAATATGAAGAAACGCCTCAGGTTTTCAAAGAATATTGCGACTTTATGGAAGCGTATTTAGGAACCAAGATTGGCTATATATCAAACGGTACGGGAAGAGATCAGCTATTAAGAAAATCTTAATTGAAATTCATGCCATTCTGAGCAAAAAAAATTTGGCGATGTCGTTAAATCGTTAAAAATTTACGTAATAATCAAAGTGGCTATGAAATCGAATCAAAGCAAAAAAACGACCGATAATAAAGGTGCAGAAGGAGCAGCGAAAAAGCCTGCTGCAAAGAAGACCTCAACAAGGTCTAAAAAGAAAGAAGACTATGACGAAGATGGTGAGTTTGAAGAGTTTGAAGATATAGACTTCGATCTTGATAACTTCGATAAGTTCGATGATGAAGAAGAGGATGATGACGACTTCTTCTAAACAATAAAAGCGTATTGAAAAGAAACGAAAAGGCATATCATATTGCCGACGATCAATACAAGATCTTAAAACAGCAAATGCTGAGTTGGGCAAACCGATTCAGCATTTTGCTTTACTTAGATAGTAACAACTATAATGCTCCTCATAGTAGTTACGAATGTCTGTTAGGTGTTGCCGACAATACAACTATGGTCAGCTCATTAGAAGAATTGAAAGAGTGGCATCAAGAAAATAATGATTGGTTATTTGGTCACATCAACTATGACTATAAAAATGAACTGGAATCTAGGCTAAGTTCTCGTCATGCTCCAATACTTAATTTTCAAGAGTTTTGTTTTTTTTGCCCTCAGGTTGTGTTCACTATCAGCAAGGATAAACAGACCTTAACAATAGCATCGTTAAATAATGACTGCGATGAACTGTACACGCAAATAATAAGTACAGATATACATATTGAAAAGGAAATACCTAAAGTTGAGTTCATTCACAGAACTACTAAGGATGATTATTTGAACACGGTAAATAAACTAAGGCAACATATAGAAGAAGGGGACTGCTACGAGATAAATTACTGTACTAAAGGTTATGCTAAAGAGGTTAAAATAGAGCCTTTATCCGTATTTAATGAACTTAATAGATTGTCACCATCGCCATATGCAGCATATTATCGCAATAATGATAAATACCTGATGTGTTCCAGCCCCGAACGTTATATAAAGAAGGATGGGAGTAAGTTATTATCCCAACCAATAAAAGGCACAATAGGTAGAGGAAAGGATGAACAAGAAGATGAGCAGAACAAGGAAGAGTTATTAGCTAGCATAAAGGACCGAGCAGAGAATGTGATGATAACAGACCTTGTGCGTAATGATCTGGCACGGTGTAGTGAGGTGGGCAGTGTGTGTGTAGATGAGTTGTTTGGCATATATTCTTTTCCTCAAGTGCACCAAATGATTAGTACGGTAAGTGCTAAGCTATCCGAAAAATATCACTTTACAGATGCTATAAAATACTCCTTCCCTATGGGGAGTATGACAGGTGCTCCTAAGATAAAAGTGATGGAATTGATAGAAGAGTATGAGGAACAACGCAGGGAGCTCTTCTCTGGTACAGTAGGCTATATTTCGCCTGATGGCGATTTCGATTTTAATGTCATCATCCGTAGTTTGTTTTATAACTCTACAGATAAGTATTTGTCTTACCAAACAGGAGGTGCTATCACTTACGATAGCGATGCACAGAAAGAGTACGAAGAGATGCGCCTAAAAGCATGGGCTTTAGAGCGAGTGTTCCAATAAGAAAGCAAATTTATGTTTTGAGCTAATTTTTAGGATACAGTATGTTGTTGAATTATCGAGATTCTGGAAGTTGTTTAATGTGCTCTTTATCAATAAGCTGTCCCTTAAGGTCGAACTTTTCGATTAAAAATAAATTACCTAATGTAAAAAAAATTGCCATCATTTCAGATACAAAAG
>CAZPDA010000106.1:0-9987 GCA_964585115.1 uncultured Flavipsychrobacter sp. | reverse complement strand
ATTATATCATAAATGCTTGATACTTAATAGTTATAAGAAAAGCTAAGATATAAATATTGTTACACAATTATACTAAGCCTTTTGTAGCTATAGGTTTTAAGTAACTGTCAAGTGTTAAAATTTATTTTATGAAAACAACTCTCAAGAGTAATTCTATGAAAAGAGTAATATGGCGATTTCTCGCATTATTACTTGTAGTATTATTTCAGGTAAATCAGGCACAAGCACAAGATGTATATGCCAATGTGCTTACCGACAGTACTTCTGATTTTCAGGATGGGCATAATGTAGTAGATAGTGATCGTACTAACTACGCTTCTCTATCCAATCTGTTGTCAGTTTTAAGTAGTTCCTACTTAAGAGTACAGTTTCCTCAGGCTGGTAAGGCCGGAGATGTAGTGAATGTAGCAGTTAGCGGTACCGCTCAGACTTTGGGTGTTGGTCTGCTAAATAATGTAACCATCAGGTTGTATGACTCTTCAGGTAATAATGTTGCTACAGGAACTGGTAGTAGCTTGCTAAAAATTAGTTTGCTTGCTGGACCTGATAGCTTATACCTGATCAGATTCGTAACTAACCCGACTGATACTTTTACCTTCAAAGAAGCAAGGGTTGAGTATAATAATACTGTTGGTGTTAATCTACTGAATGAGATAAGGGTTTACAATGTTTATTATCAAGAGCCTTGTCCACCAATTTATGCCGACAATGTTTATGCTTTTGGTACTAATGGTCTGCTAACAGGTTTTGTTACCAATAGTGGTAATGCTGTAGACGCAAATATGACCAACTATGCAACTTTGGTTAACCCACTGAACTTATTGAGTTTATTGCCTCCGGCATATTTAGATCTAGAGTTCCCAAATCCGGCACCTTCAGGTCATTATGTTGGTTTTACAGTAAGTCAAGCATCATCTCTATTGAATCTTGCTTTATTAGATGATATACAGATAAGGGTATATGATGAGAACGGTACATTAAGAGAAACTAAGAGTAACCTAAGCACGCTAGACTTGGAGCTATTATCAACTACCGGTAATATATACTCTTTAGGTTTTGTGTCTGCTACTGGTAACTATAGAATATCAAGAATAAGAATACAGCTTGAACCTGTTCTAGGTCTATTGCAAAATCTTAACGTATATAATGCCTTCCATTATGCTTTAGAAAGACCTCCTGTAGTAGTGACAGCTAGTGGTTCTACTACTGTTTGTCAGGGGGATAGTATAACATTGACAGCTGAGCAAATACCAAGCGCAGCAGGATATATGTGGAGCACAGGTGCAACTACTAGAACAATCACTGTATCTCAAAGTGGTACTTATTATGTTACTGCCACAGATTCATTTACTTGTACCAGACGTTCTGCTGATATAAATGTAAATGTTGTTCCTCTACCAAGTCCAACAATTACAGGAGACACAATATTGTGTGCAGGTGTTAAAGGAGGTGTTTTAGGAACATCTATACCATATGCAACTTATTTGTGGTCAAATACGTCTACATCATCTACAATATCTGTTGATACAGCAGGTGTGTACTCAATAGCTGTGGTTGACTCTAATGGTTGTGCAGGTTCAGATAATGTTACTGTAGTAAGGAATGATGTTGATGTTTCGGCGTCTATAGTTAATTCTAACTGTAGCAATAACAACACAGGTTCTGTTACACTCAACGTGACAGGTGGTAGTGGCATCTATAAGTATATATGGTCGGACGGTACTACAATGAGTAGTGACTCAAACCTAGCTCCAGGTATTTATACGGCTATCGTTTCTGATAGCGTATTCGGATGTTCTTATAATAACTCATACTCTATCATAGCTAATAACACACTTACTGTTAAGTCTTCAGTGGTGAATACCAGTGCTTGTGGAATGAGTGACGGTAGTGTAGCAATTACAGTTGTTGGTGGTAGTGGCTCATATAGCTATGCATGGTCCAACTCTGCTACTACTCAAAACTTAAGCAATGTAAGTGCAGGTATTTATACTGTTAACATTACAGACCAAAGTTCAGGCTGTGTTACTACGCATACTGTAGTGGTAAGTGATGGTAATAGCTCACTGATGCTAAACGGTACTATTGCTGGTGCTAAGAGTTGTACTTCACCAAATGGAAGTGTGTCTCTTGCAGTAACAGGTGGTAGTGGTAATTACACTTACCTATGGAGTACAGGAGGAACATCATCTTCTATCTCTGGACTTTCTGCAGGTACATACCATGTTGTAGTTACAGACACACAGAGTAACTGTAGTAAGGCAATGTCTTATAAAGTAGAAGACAGTGCAGCGCTTATGATAGCAGGTACAGTTTCAGCATCTACTTGTAGTAAAAATACGGGCTCTGTTACGCTTAATGTGACAGGTGGCAGCAGTAGTTATGCTTACATGTGGTCTGATGGCACAACCAATGCAAACTTATCAAATGCACAAGCAGGTACTTATATAGTTAAGGTAACAGACAATACTACTGGCTGTACCGGGTCTGAAGTATTTACAGTGGCAGAAGGTTCTGGTCCGGTTGCCACATTAGGTGTTACTCAGCCGTCTTGTGGTAGCAATGCAAACGGAGCTATCGCAGTTAATACTACTGGTGTTAATACTTATACGTGGTCAACTGGTGCTACTACCAAAGATATCACAGGGTTAAAGCCTGGTATGTATACCGTTAAGATAACCGACTCCGCAACAGGATGTTCGGCTAACTACTCGGCTGAACTAATAGCAAGACAGCAAATAGGTCTTGTAGCGAATGTCTCATCAAATACGTCTTGTGCTTCTAGTCCTGATGGTGCTATTGATGTAGATGTAACAGGTGGTACTGCTCCATTTGTATATACATGGTCTAACAGTGCAACTACTGAAGACATCGCTAATGTATTTGCTGGTAACTATGCACTTAGTATTACTGATAGTAATGGGTGTGCAAACTCTATTATGGCAGTTGTTACTACAGACTCGAGTAAACTGATAGACATAGCTGTGGATACAGTAATGAGTGCTAGTTGTAATACAATAGCTAATGCTTCAGTATCAATAAATGTAACAGGTGGTAAGGGTGCTTATACTTATTCATGGTCTAATGGTGATACTACTAAGAACCTTAGCAATATCCTTTCGGGTGATTATACAGTGACGGTTACCGATTCAGTAGGTTGTTCTAAGAGCTTATTGATATCAGTACCAGTAGATAGTACCAACTTATTGACCATCGGTCTAGACTCTGCTATTACTACAGGTTGTTTGGCTAGTACAAGAGGTGCTATCAATATTACGCCTTCAGGTGGTACTGCTCCATACTCTTACATGTGGTCAAACAATGCTACTACACAAGACTTGACAGGAATCACAGCAGGTTCTTACACGCTTACGCTTACTGATGATAATGGTTGTACTGCACAGCGTACAGTAAGCCTTGTAGTTGATACTACTAAGTCGGTCAAGCTTGCAGTTGATTCAGTAGTAAAAGTGAACTGTGCTAGCACTAATTCCGGTAGTGTGTTAGTTACAACTACGGGTGGTGTTATGCCATATACTTATAGCTGGTCAAACAATGCTACATCTGAGGATATAACTAATGTTCCTGTAGGTAATTATACGTTAGTAGCTACAGATGATGCAGGATGTACTGCGACTATATCAGCAGCAGTAACTAAGGTGCCAATATTCGTAATGACACCTGATGTTAACAATGTAAGTTGCTATGGTGCAGCTGACGGTTCTATTGGTTTAACACTTGCCGATGGTAGCGGTTCTTATTCTTATTCATGGTCTAATAACGAGACTAGTGATAATATTACTAACCTTGTGCCAGGTACTTATATAGTTACTGTTACAGACAATAATACTCAGTGTACGTTGTCAGATACATTAACGGTTACCGAGCCTGATTCATTAAGTGTGATCACTACTAGTGTTAAAGACGATTGTAATAATACTCCTGCGGGTGAAGCTTCAGCTATCGTAACAGGTGGTACTACGCCTTACAGTTACAACTGGTCTAACAATGGTACTGCTGCTACGGTCACTGGTTTGACAGAGGGTACTTATACCGTCATTGTCACTGATGCAAATGGTTGTCAGTCTACAAGTTCTCAGTTCGTAGAAAGAGAGGTTTGTGACTTCACTATCGCAATACCTGATGTTATCACTCCAAACAATGATGGTACTAATGACAACTGGATAGTGCAAAGTTTACAGTACTATACTAATAACACGGTACAGATATTCAACAAGTGGGGAGATATGGTGTACGAGAAGAAAAACTATGACAATACATGGTCGGGTACTAAAACGAATGGTGAGCCACTTGCAGATGGTACTTACTACTATTTGATACAGCTTAATGAGCCCAACAGATCAGGTGGTGATAATGTCTTCAAAGGATATCTAATGATACAGAGATAATAAGTATTGGTCATAATAATTTTCTCAAAGAACGTAAAAGAACTAACTATGAAATATACAATATGGCTGATACTGGTAGCATTGATACCAACAGTCGCATTAGCACAAGATCATCCACACTATACTATGTTCATGTACAACAAGCTTGTGTACAACCCCGCTTATGCAGGTAATAAGAACATGCTATCAGTGAATGCAGCATATCGCAACCAGTGGACCGGAATAAATGGTGCACCAAGAAACTTCAATGTAGCTTTAGATGCTCCTGTCGGTAGCTACATGAAGCCTTTCAGAAGAGTTGCCTTAGGCCTGAATATCAATAATGAAACACTAGGTGTTACAGATAATACGAACATAATGGCATCATATGCTTACCGCATACCGCTAAAAAAGACAGTCTTGTCTTTTGGTCTGCAAGCAGGCGTATCTATGTATAATGCTAACTATAGTAAGCTATCTCCTCTACAGCAGAATGACCAGGTACTTACCCAAAATGTTGACAATGCTATGCTTCCTAATATAGGAGCTGGTATCTTCTGGTCGGGTAAGAACTTCTATGTGAGTGGGTCTGTTCCGAACCTATTGGAGAACTACTATGATAATAATAGAAAGAATGGCGCAGGTAGACAGATCAGAAGTTATTACTTGAGTGGTGGTTACACTTTCTCAGTTAGTGAGGACTTTAAGATCCAGCCACAGCTTATGGCACGCTATGCAGGTAATAGTAATTATAACCAGCCATTCAATATGGATGCCAACCTATCGTTCATCTTCTTTAACCGTTTAATGCTAGGTGCTACTTATCGTACTGATGAGTCATTGTCAGGCATCATTCACCTACAGGCTACAAGAATGATCAACATTGGTTATGCTTATGATTATACATTGTCACCACTACAGGGTTACAATAATGGTTCTCATGAGATAGTTGTTGGGTTTGATCTTATTCGTGATATGAACAAGTATGTAAATCCACGTTTTATCAAGACATTCTAACTAGTTAGCAAAAAATACTATTATGAAAAAAGTAGAAATAATAATCCTTACAATACTATTAGCATGCTCCGGCGTACAAGCTAACGCTAAGGGTGCTGATAAGGACCTAATAACTGCTGACTACTTGTATAGAAACCTGGCTTATGCCGAGGCTATAGAGTACTATGAGAAAGTGGCAGTAGATAACGGAGACGTAGAGATATTCAGTCGTTTAGGCGATTGCTACCTAATGGTGAAAGATCCTGCAGCTGCAACGGTTTGGTATAGCAAAGCGGTACTTGACGCTTCTTGCTCTTTAGAAACAAAGCTGCATTATGCACAAGCACTAATGAATCTACAACGTTATAATGATGCAATACCATACTTGAAACAATATCAAGCTTCAAGCACTGCAGACAGAAGAATAGCCAATATGATAAAGAGCTGTGAGATGGCAGGCGATATGATGAACAAGATGCCTAATGGTGCTGCAAAGTTTTTGACTATCAATACAGATGGTTCAGAGTTTGGTCCTTCTATCAATGGAAATAAGCTTGTATTTACTTCCGATTCTTCTATCAATACAAATAGTAGAATAGATAAGTGGACAGGTAATCCTTACTACAATATTTATACTATTACATGCTCTGAAAATGGACGTTGTAGCGGCGATCTTGATGTAGTAAAAGGGAAAGTGAATACAAAGTATCATGATGGTCCTGCTGTATTTACTGCAGAAGGTGATAAGATGTACTTCACTCGTACCAACTATCAAAAGCAATTTTTGTACAACGGTTCACTACCTGATAATGAAGGTGTAGTTAGGTTGCAAATAATGGTAGCTACTGATTATGATAGTGCTACACAAGCATTTAAAAAAGTAAAACCTTTCTTGTTCAACGACAAGGACTACTCTACAGCACATCCTGCTATTAGCCCTGATGGTAAAGTTTTAGTATTCTCTTCAGACATGCCAGGTGGTGTAGGGGGTAGCGACCTTTATATGTGTACCAAAGATGCTACAGGTAGCTGGTCAGCTCCTGTAAGTTTAGGTAATGTATTGAATACAGAAGGTGAAGAGATGTTCCCATTCCTAGATAATGATAACACTTTATATTTTGCTTCTAACGGGCATGTAGGTATGGGGGGATTAGATATTTACAAGAGCTCATGGAATGGTAGTGGCTTTAATGCTCCTAAGAATATGGGGATGCCTTTGAACTCATCTTATGATGATATGTCTTTAACCTTGCGTCGTGGTGCAAAAACAGGATACTTCGCATCTAACAGACCAGCGATGAAGAAAGGTGATAATATCTATTCTGTAAACTTATCTGACCTGTTCTTGTCAGTAAAAGTAATTGATGCCGGCACAGGAGAGTTGATCCCTGCAAGTACGATGAAGCTAAAAGCTTTAGATGATGAGCGTACTTATACGGGTAGTTCAAATGGCTCAGTATCTGCTAAGATATTACCTGAGTCTCAGTATACGGTTACCATATCTAAGCCAGGTTACAAGTCACAAACATTAGATGTATCTACGTTGAATAAAATGAAGAGTGATACGATATTCAAGAGTGTTTCACTAGAGTCTGATTTTGCTATCAATTATAATGTTGTAGTACTTGATGAGAGTACAATGTTGCCTATTGACCAATGTATGGTCGTGTTTGCAAAGATGGGTAGCCAAATGAGTGATACCGCTTACATCACTGGTGGTCAATTGTACAGTGCTAATATGGAACCTAATGAAGAGTATCATGTTTATGCTGTGAAGAATATGTACTACAGCAATGAACGTATGGTATCTACTGCAGGTATCACTACTAACATGGGGCAGATCAACCTAAAAGATACATTATACATGAAAGAGTTAAAGGTTGGCGAAGTGTATAAGATCGATAATATCTACTACGATTATGACAAGGCTAATATTCGTGCAGATGCTAAGCCTTCCTTAAATGGTGTAATAGACCTATTGGATCAATATTCTGATATGTCTATACAAATAAATTCACATACTGACTGTAGAGGTTCTGCATCTTACAATCTTAGATTGTCTAAAGCAAGAGCCAACTCAGTGATCAAATATCTACAACAACGAGGTATTTCTAGATCTCGCTTAAAGCACAAAGGTTTTGGTGAGACCAAACCGGTAGAAACCTGTGATAAGTGTGATGATTGTTCTGAAGATCAACATCAGAGAAATAGACGTACTGAGTTTCAGATCATTTCAATGTAGGGGTATAAGTTCCGTATGGGAACAAGTTGTGTAACAGGGATTGCGCTGCAATCAGCAGCGCTCCTTGTTGCTCACTAACTACAATTAAGATGGGGTATAAGTTCCGTATGGGAACAAGTTGTGTAACAGGGATAACGCTGCAAAATTTGCAGCGTTCCTTGTTTTTATAGAGTTATGATAAAGTAGTTTATACCTATCGCTAAGAGTATGTATTCAACGGTTTCTTGGCATGTTTACATAGCCAACTGCTTCTAGTTATATAGTTCTCGAAAGTTGTATAGTGTATAAAAGAAGAGAGGTGAAGTAAGTATCTTCAGTATTAGCTAAGGTCTACATCAATAGATTCTGCTCTATTTACAATGCCTTTAATGATCTGATCTAGTTGGTCGCTAGAAGTTCTTATCCCATCTATGATCTCTTTTGTCTCGTCATTTAGCTCATCATCATTTAGTAGTTGAGATAGGCCCATGATAGTTGCAAGAGGCCCCCTTACATCATGCGATTGTGTTTGAGCGATCTCTCTTAGCGTTTCATTCTTATCTTCAATACGTTTAATGAACATTTGCTGTTCTGTAACATCCTGAAAGGTACCTCTGAAAAGCTGAACAACATTGTTCTGTTGGTTAATGATAGCACCATTGACCTGTATATACTTTAGCTTGCTACCAACTATAGCACGAAATAAGAAAGACGTAAATTCTTTTTTATTGACAATAGTTTCTAATACACGTTGTAGCTTTATTCTGTCTTCAGGTATCGCAAGTGTTAGTAATTCATCAAACGAGACGCCAGTGTGTTTGGCTTCTACACCAAGTATATCTTCAGCACCGTTTGAGAACTGTAAGGTATTATCTACAATATCCCAGTTGGCATAGCATATCTTAGCAATACGTTCTGCCCATTCCAGTTGATTGTTCTTTGCTATTAGCCGGTCTTCTATTCCTAGTCGTGCATTGATCTCTTCTTCTATGTCTTTTGGTAAGGTGCTATTCAGGTTTACCTTTCTGTTTTTACGTATAACATAGATCGTCATTACCAATACGATAAGGACTATTAAACATTGTAGTGTAAGCGTAATTTCAGGAGTTGAGATATAATATGCAGTTAGGTTACTGGTCAGTAATAAACCATATATGAGCATGAAAGAGTTGAACAGTGTTCGCTTATTTGCAAACAGTCTGTTTAGCTTCATGGGTGACGTAGGTATATTCAGATTCCAAGCTATTACCATAAACATAAAACCTGTTATTATGCTGGATATAATAACAGCATGGTTAGCATAGTCAATGGAGCTAATATTAAGCAAAGAGTATTTATTTAATAAAGTTAACTAAGATCTCTGGGGTATATCTAGTTTCCTTTTTGGATCTTTAAGTTGTGATCTGTATCTCTATATGTTGCTACTTCACCATTCACAAATGTCACCTTGCTATTGCCATAGCTCCACACTTCCGTATTCTTTTCATACCGCACAATAGACGTTGGAGTGCCTTGTATGTTTAATACCTGACTTTTAGTAGACGTTACATCGAATGTAGGTGCAGATTTGACTGGTTGGGCAATAGCTTTTTTTGTTTCTTTTTTAGTAGCCTTAATTGGTACTGTCTTGTCTTTGTTAAGGTCTACAGTCGTTTTAGGAGCATCTGTTCTTTTATCGGATAAGTTATTCTTAGGAGTTGTATTAGGTATAGTAGTAGGTTTAGTTATTACTACTGGCACGTCCGACTTGTTTGTCTTTGCCTCGTTTTCTATGTTATCCTTTTTAGTGGTAGTAGCTACAGGGGTTAGAGACTTATTATCGTTGTTCTTGTTCGGGGTAGTGGTAGGTTGCATGTTTACTATGCTGCTGCTGTTTGAATTGCGGTCGACAACTTTTACGATAGTAATAACAATAGACGCTACTATAAATAATATAGAGAGTATGGCTACATACCTTACTGTTTTGCTTAGTTTGGTATTATGCTCTCCATTTTGAGATATACTATCTGATATATCAATGTTAGCAGCTGCAACTATCCCATGAGGCTCAGTTTCTAGTGTGCCTTTAAGTATACGGTCGTAATCTTTTCTTATATCACTATTTATTAGTGTTTTATAAGCTACGGATAGGTCTATAAAGCGTTCTTGGGCGTAATCATCACCCTTATTATTATCCGGGTGATATTGAGGTGCAAGTATCTTGTAAGCATCTACGATCTCGTTTACAGTTGCACTCTCAGAAATACCTAAAACTTTATAATAGTTCTTCATATATTTCTCCTCCTTTTCAACTATAATTTTAGACGCATACAAATAGTACTACAAATATCTTCATTTTTTTTTGATTTCAAATATGTTTTATAACTATTAATTGTTGTTCAA
>CAZPDA010000105.1:0-10023 GCA_964585115.1 uncultured Flavipsychrobacter sp. | reverse complement strand
TCTTTAGCTTAGGTGTGGTCAGCTGTAGTTCTATATCCATATTATAGTGATATTCATCTGCCGTATATTTTACAATAGGCAAATGGTCTATGAACTCCACGCCTCGCCTTCCCTGCCATTTATACGCGGCTTCTTTGGCACTCCATGCCAGTGTTATGAGCTTGGTGTCGTTATTAAAATAGGCTTGCTCCTGCTCTGATAAGAATTTGTTCTGCAAACGCTCCATACGCGGATGCCAACATTGTATATCTATACCACACTCTACATACGGACTTACCACCGCTGCAACATAGGGCCACGAGTGAGAAATGGAGAAGTAATACTCATTATTATCCAAACGGGGCTTATCGTGTTCGTCTTTATGGATGTTTAATAATGGGAAATCGTTTTTAAGGTACTTCAGCAGAAACCTACCTGCCAAACGCTCCACACGGCGTTTATCATTCTTAATGTCTGATGTAATACCTGTGCGGTCTACAAAAAAACTTTCGGGCTCTTCTATCTTCCATATAGCAGCCAAGCTATAGGCATCGCTGCTCCACTCTCTGAATAAAGGCATATCTGCTAAGTCTAGGCTGCAAATTACAAAATCATAAAGCTACCTGAGTACATCTATGTTTTCCTATTATACTATTATATTTGCGGCTATGATATTATCTGATACACGTATACTGGAAGAAATGGAAAAAGGAACTATCAAGATAGAGCCGTACAACCGTGCCGACCTTGGTAGTAACAGCTATGATGTTCACCTTGGCTCTACTCTGGCTACGTATAAAGAACATATCATTGATGCTAAAAAGCACAACCAAATAGAGACCTTCGAGATACCGGAAGAAGGATTTGTGTTGTACCCACATGTATTTTACTTAGGTGTAACGGCTGAGTACACAGAGACACATGCACATGTACCTTTCTTAGAGGGCAAATCATCAACAGGACGTTTGGGTATTGACATACACGCAACGGCGGGTAAAGGTGATGTAGGCTTCTGTGGCAACTGGACACTGGAAATATCTGTAAAGCAACCTGTGAAGGTATATGCGGGTATGCCTATTGGTCAGCTGATATACTTCCCTGTAGATGGTGATATAGAAGTAAAGTACAACCAGAAGCAAAATGCTAAATATGGCAACCAGCCCAACAAGCCTGTGGAAAGCATGATGTGGAAGAATAAGTTTTAAAAACCTGTCACATGTAGCTCTTGCTTACCCTTATAGTTGATAGGTATGTTTATAAAAGCACCTTTACCTGCTTTTATGCTTCCTTTTAGCTCTACATCTACTTTCTTATTTGCCATTAGTGCTATGGAGTTAGAAAGGATGTTTTCCAAATTTGCTTTTAGATTGACCGGGAGCAAAAAGGTATCCAAGCCTTGCACTTTGTAGCTGTTCTCTAGCGTTGCATGGCCAACAAGCTCTCCGTTTATATATAGGTTCACGTCGGCGTCCTTCATCGTCATACCAAACTTGTTAGGATTGTAGAACTGTACATCCATGCCTATATCAGGATTTAGGCTGATGCTATTAACGCGGAAGTTCTTCACATCTTGATACACCAGATCTTTAGGGTTGGCACAAGAAGCTAGAATAGCAATACCGAATACAGCCAATAATGTGTAGACAACTCTCATAGACGTAAAAGTAATTGGTCTAACACATACTAGGTGCTGCTATAAGGTTTATTTAACGTTTAGCCTACCTCCTTATTTCTATCTTATTCTGCTGTAGGTAATCTTCATTCTTTATTACCAGTAGGTATACTCCCTCGCTTAGGTTAGCTACATCAAGTTGCCCTTTTACATCTTCTGCTTTTATTACAAGTCTACCCACCATATCATATAGCTCAATCATATCGGCCGTTCCACCTTTTATATACAATACATCTTTGGCAGGATTAGGGTATACTTTTAGTTTATTATCAGCTGTTATAGTATTTGTGCTTGTAGGGTCTAATATATAAAACTCGTGATCATGATTCTTGCCCTCATAGTTCACCCTGAATGTATACTTACCAGTAACGCCTGTAGCTGCTACTTTTCTTGTCCAGTACCACCAAGATGCATTGTACGGTCCATTAGTAGCATTGTGCGTCCATGTATGTTCTACCGAATTATCAGGGCGCAATACACTGTAAGTACTGGTTTGAGTATTTAATTGATCACTATAATAAGCAGCAAATACTACATCGGTATTAGGCTGAAACGTATCTTTTGCATTGATGACATCTGCGGTAGGACAGCTTTTGAATTCAGGCTTGCTACTATGTGTCATTAGTGCATTTACAGCGCTTTCGTAATAAGGCTTCTGGCTATTCCAAGACGACCCTATATTGTTACAAACACCATTGTAAGGGTCTACTATCTTACCTTGATCGTCATGCAATTCAAAGTGCAGATGTGGTCCCGTAGAGTTACCCGAACTACCAATTATACCTAAGTAGTCCCCTGCACTCACTGTAGCCCCCACAGATTTTGTAGTTAATGAATTCTTCTTCATATGTCCATACCAAGCCACACTACCATCAGTATGTTCTATATATACAGCGTTCCATGTGCTACCATTCAGAGAGCAGCTTTTATCAAACTCACCATCATGCTTATAAATTATAGTACCAGGTGCTGCAGCTACGATCTCAGCCTGGTCAGCATCCATCATGTTAATAGAGAATGGCCATAAGAATATATCTGTACCGGCATGGTTATAGCCATTGTTATTGTCATAGGTACGTGTACCACAGTTATAATCACTAAGAAAATTAGGATAATTGGCATCAAGATCTACAAAGTTGCTAATGCCATATACCTTAAAGTAATTGAAACCGCTCGCTTGTTTTACAGGCCAGTCTAGCTTAGGTACAGTGGTCTTCCTACTCGCATCATTAGACAGTATGCCTTTCTTTACCAGATCAGCATGGCTTTCTTTCAATTGATGCTCTATTAAGGCTCTCTGTTCGGGAGTAACACATACACTCTGAGGCACTTCATAAGCACCACCGCCATCAGGTTCTGAGTAATCAGCTTGTGCAAAAAGGCAAGGTGTGCTTACAAATAGTAGAAAAATGACTAGTAGATACTGCTTCATAACTAAGGGTGATTAATTAGAACAGTAAATATAACCATAATAAATAATGCGTGTTGTTATTTAATTGTAAGATTAGGGTAGGTATAAACACAACACAGCCCCGAGCATTGCTCGAGGCTGTTAACTATTAATTTGCCAAACTGTATTTCTTTATTTTCTTTTCATCACCTTCTCTACAGCTCCGATGATGTCGCTTTTACCAAGACCGTATTTATTCAATAGGTCTACAGGTTTTCCACTCTCACCAAAGCTATCGTTAACGGCAATGAACTCTTGAGGAGCAGGCGTATTCTGTGCTAATACTTGAGCTACTGCATCGCCAAGTCCGCCATTACGTTGGTGTTCTTCAGCAGTTACTACACAACCCGTCTTACCTACAGACTTTATGATCGCTTCTTCATCAAGTGGCTTGATGGTGTGCATATTGATCAACTCTACAGATACACCTTTCTCTGCCAATTCTTTAGCAGCCTCTACAGCCGTCCATACCAAGTGTCCGCAAGCAATGATGGTAACGTCCGTACCTTCTGCCATTACTTGTGCTTTGCCTATCTGGAAGTCCTGATCTTCTGTAGTGAATACAGGCCAACCCGGGCGACCAAAACGTAGATAGACCGCGCCTTCTTCTTCAGCTATAGCCATAGTAGCCAGCTTGGTCTGCGTAAAGTCGCAAGGCACTACTACCTTCATACCCGGTAGCATACGCATCATACCAATATCTTCCAATACCTGGTGCGTAGCACCATCTTCACCTAGTGTAAGGCCTGCGTGAGATGCACAGATCTTCACATTCTTACCACTATAAGCGATAGACTGGCGTATCTGGTCGTACACGCGAGAGGTAGAGAAATTAGCGAACGTAGTAGTAAAAGGTATTTTACCACCAATAGTAAGCCCTGCAGCTACACCCATCATATTTGCCTCAGCAATACCACATTGGATATAACGATCAGGAAACTCCTGCATGAATTTTCCCAATTTTAGCGAGCCGGCAAGATCTGCCGTTAGTGCCACTACATTAGGGTTCTTACGTGCCGCTTCTACGATGCCTTCACCAAAGCCCGAGCGGGTATCTTTCTTATCTAGTTGTTGTATATCTTGTAACATGAGCAAAAAGTCAGCGCAAAAATAAGTTTATCATTTGGTTAATACATAGCCCCAGTCCTTAAGCCATGTTATTATTTTAGTTTTATAGTCTCCTTGTACGATGATCTCACCATCTTTTACAGAGCCTCCCGTACCACATTTGGTCTTCAGTTCTTTACCCAAAGCCTTCATATCATCCTCATTACCAACGAAGTTGGCCACTATGGTCACCACCTTGCCACCACGGTGCTTGGTCTCTATACGCACACGTAGCTTTTGCTGATTCTTGGGCAAAGTTTCTTCCCCTTGTTCCTCTTCGTAGTCGTTATAGTAGTTCTGATCAGTAGAATAGACCAACCCATCAGCACGACCTTTGTTTTTCTTAGACATTTTCTACCTCTTTTTTCTTCTTTCTGATGCCAAAGTTAACAAAATACACGCCCGTGAATAATAAAACCGTAGCTATAATTTTAGGTATGGTGATATCCTCACCCATTATAATAACCGATATGATGCCTGCAAAGAAGGGCTGCAAATAGATATAGCCACCTGCCACAGAAGGACTAAGATGCTGTAAGGCATATATATTCCACAAATACGTAAAGAACGTAACTCCTATCACTATAAAAGCTAATGTTGCCCAATCTCCCCACTGAAACAACTCCCACTGAATGGCATTGAACTCTTGCCACCCAAATGGCAGCACGAATAAAAAGCCGAATAAGAATACCCAACGTATCACTACTATAGGCCGATAGCGTTTCATTAATGGCTTGATGATGACCAAGTATACTGCATAGCTGGTAGCATTCAGAAACACCAAAAAGTCACCCCAAGCTGTATTCTTACCTCCGGCTGTTATCTCTTTACCGGCACTCATCAGCAATGTAGCTCCTGCCACACCTAATATTAGTCCTGCTATCTTATCCCAACCTACTCTTTCTCTAAGTACTATCAGTGCTATTAGGGTAATGAGTATCGGTGTACTCATCATGATGAGGGACGCATGTATGGGCATAGTGTTATTAAGTCCTAGGAAGAACAGCATTTGGTTTAGTGCCACGCCAAACAGCCCACCCAATATCAGTATCTTCCAATCTTTGCGCTGTATCTTATCTCTATACTTATTGCCCAGCAAATAGCTCAACCAAAACATCACACACACTATACCTACTCTAATGAGTATAAAGCCGAGCGGCTGTATAAGCCTTGGCATCAAATATTTAGCAGCAGTATACCCACCACCGTAAAACAAGTTTGCGCCAAGCAATGCCAGATGTCCTTTGGTTGTATTCTTCACTGCGCGCAAAGGTAGTACCTATCCTTTTATCTCTATTATAGATATGCTCTAAATACTTATTAACTAATAGTAACGATACAACATCCTAAAAAGAATTGCCATATATTGTTGTTGCTTATGAATAAGTTGTTACGCAACATACTCCATATCCTCATTGCAACCATCATCAGCGCAAATGCTCATGCTCAGTCAGACGCAGAACTGATTGACTGGATGACCGTTGTAGATGATAGCTTTTATAATAATCCTGATACTGCATTATACTACGCACATAAAGTGTTGGAACACCCTGACATACAGCGAGATAGCGTTCGTCTGTCTACTTTGTACAATCGTATGGGGTCTTCCTATTGGGTTCGTGGCGATTTTGTAACCTCGCTAGAATATTTTCAAAAATCTATACGTATTGGTGAGCTGCTGGGAGATACTGCACTAATGGCAAAAGGATATGGAAACGCATCTGTCATATCTATTGATCTGGAAGACTATGAGCCAGCATTGAACAATAGCTTACTGGCATTGAATATGTTCACTCAACTTAACGACTCTTCCGGCATTGCTGTTTCTACCAATAATATAGGTGTGATATATGAGAAGCTGGGCAAATACGACTCTGCACTTAACTACTATAATAGCGCCTATGCTATATGGACACAAATAAATGACAAGTATTGGCGAGGGTTGGTACAAAGCAATATCAGTATAATGTATACCAAGCTGGATATGCCTAAAAAAGCAATGATGCACGCCAGCATGGCTATTCAGCTAGCAGAAGAAGAAGGGATAACCAAAAATAAAGGTCATGCATATTTAAGTATGGCTAAAGCCTTTATTCTTAAAGGTGATAATGATATGGGGCTTTTTTATGCGCAAAAGGCACTTACTACTGCTAAAACCCAAGGTATTGTTGAAATAATGCGCGATGCCCATGAGCAGCTATACATTGCTAATAAGAACAAAAAGAACTATAATGATGCTATTACTCACCTTGAGACCTATACCAAGCTTAGTGACAGTATGGTCAATAGCAACAAGCTAAAACTCATCAACCATTTGATGACCAAAGTTAAGTTTGAGCAGAAGAACAAAGAGATAGCAAAGCGAGAAACACAGTTAGCTATATCAGAAACTGCCAGACAAAGAAACCTGCTACTCTTGATATTGGCAGGTATACTCTTGGTATCTATAATAATTGTAGCATGGCAAGTAGCTAAAAAGCAGAACCTGAAACTACAGACCAAGCAGCAACAACTAAAAATGGAACAGCAAAAGCTGGATCTTGCTAACCTCAACTTCAGAAATGAGCAACTGGTGAACATGAACCTAAGTAAAGAACTGGACCTTAAAAAGCAGGAGCTACTTTCTTATACGATCTCTATGACACAGAAGAATCAATTGCTTCAAGACCTGAATGAGAAGGTAGACACCATCAGCTCTTCTACAGATGCTAAAGACATTCGCTCTATCAAAAACACTATTAATGCTGCTATGGGTTCTGAAGAGAATTGGGAGGAGTTCAAAACCCGTTTTGTACAAGTACACCACTCTTTCTTTGACCACCTGAAAACTGCCTATCCTCAACTTTCACCAAATGACCTCAGGCTGTGTGCATTCATCAAACTCAACCTTAGTTCTAAACAAATAGCATCACTACTAAACATCGCCCCAAGTAGCGTAGACATTAGCAAATACCGTTTAAAAAAGAAATTCGGGCTAGAGAAAAGTGACGATCTGTCTTCATTTATAGAAAAATTACACAATTCATAAAATACTATCATACAGAAATTTAATTAGCTGTATAGATTTTGTATAGATGGTTTTCTCAACCAATTATGGTTAGTGAACGGTCATACCCAACCATACCGACAACTTAGGTTATGGTTGCGGTAAAACATATTTGTTCACATAAATCATTGTTATGAAAAGACTATTATTTTCTCTTTTATCGATCACATTTCTAGCTACTACAGCTAATGCTCAATGGATATCCCTAGCTACAGATGCTGCCGGTGACGGCACTGCGTCAGGTGGACTAGATGGCACAAAATTGGAATATAAATACGACCCTGATACTGATAGTGTTTGGTTCAGAGTTACCGTTTCTCAATTCCAAACAAGCGGCTATGGCCTAAATATAATCCTAGATGTAAATGGTGCAGGAACACAAGATACATGGTGGGGCAATCAGAACTCTACATTCAAATACAACAGATTAATAACTGCATGGATAACATCAGGCACTAGCGGAACAGTTGGTGTATGCGACCCCTCAGGAGCAGCTATTAATAACTTTACAAGCATTGCCGGAGCAAGCAAAGTGCAGATAACTACAGATGCTGCTAATAAGACCTACACCATAGGTATGAAGCGTACTGACATCTACAACGGTAGTTCGCTTAATGCTCGTGTAATAGCTGCGACAGGCAGTAATGCCTCTTGGGGAGATGATGTACCCAACACAGGTTCAGGCATGATAAATCTTGCACCTACACCATCTTCGGTAAAAGGTATCTCTGGCCAAAACACCTTCAGCATCTATCCTAACCCTACAAGAGGAACTATAACAATAGAAAACAATACGAATGAGCCAGTACAGGTGAAAGTATATAACGTTACAGGTACAATAGTGCATTCGGGTACTGTTACTAACAAAAAGATAAAAGTAGAGCTAGGGCGCTTACAAGCAGGCAACTATTTCATAAAGTTGATAGGCAAGAATACAGTCGCTTCACAAAAAATAACTCTGCTATAAAAAAAGTAAATGAAGCATCAACAAATACTCTTGTTCACAATAGGTATTGTTTACTTTTTCATACTGATCATTTCGATCTTGGTGTAGTCTAATAAGTCCTGTAGGAGCACAAGGACGAGGGCTGGAAGAGGTCGACGCGTTCGGCCTCTTCTTTATTATATATCTTTCAGCCAGTCATCTATTACAGTCTTATACTGTTCAAAGTTCAAGTCTACATTAGGTAAGAATTGTGAAGCATCATTTAAAGAAGCTCTGACGTTAACACTTGACTGTGACATACAATAGAACAAACCTTGCTTATGAAGTAGCTTGCCCAAATATTCCTGCTCCGTTTGTCCTGGTGTAGGTATTAGTATTGCTCTTTTACCAATCTTAAGCAAATCCATAACGGTAGAGTAGCCGCTACGGCAAACCACTAGGTCTGCTTGCTCTATCAACTGCTGCAACTTATCTCCACTCACCCTTGTATAGTACTCTATGTGGTCAGGAATATCTTTACGTGCTTCTATATTATTACTACCCTCTACAAAGGTCACCTTTCCTTGAAAAGAACTTACCTGTTGCCATAGCTTGTCAGATAATATAGTACGTTGCGGTTCAGGACCAGACAACAACACCATTAGGCTGCCATTGTTTGCGACACCTGTCTTTTCTACCTGCGAAATCAGCCCGATATATTTTGTATTTGGAGGTAAACTGTCAGGCTTGGACAATATGCCAGCTATATTTGCTTGCTCATCATCTACCAGCCAGCAAGCATCAAACTTAGCTATAAACCTACGATGCAGCTTAGCCGTGATATTATCTACAATACGCCCAAAGCCCGATATGGGTTGCAGTTGGTGTGTCATCATAACCGATGGGATCTCCTGATGATACAACCCATATCTATTATCAGATATTACAGCATCTATTGCATGTTCTTTCACCACTTTTTGTAGCCACTCATGCTCGTAAATAACGGTTTTGTATATCTCAGGCAGTTGCCTGAACAGTTTTACCATAAAAGCACTACCACTACTGGCATAGCGTACATTATAGCCTTTCAAAGGCAGCCTATCTACACTAGGGAATACCGCCTCATAATAAGACAACTGTGCATCATTGCCCGCCACACTCACCTTGCACCCTTGTGCCAGCAAATGCTGTATCAATGGTATGCATCTGGTAGTATGCCCCAGTCCCCAGTCTAGTGGACCTATTAATATATGTTTAGCTTTTTGTATGATATTTAATCCTTAACTTTACAAAAGTAGTATCATTAATAATGAGAGGAAACAAACTGGTAGTTTTTGTGTTAATGATGAGTACTGCAGCTCTCTTTCTAGGAGGTTGTCACTCTTCCAAGAGCTCATCAAAGAATTGTGGTTGCGGAACGGATATTAACAGGGCATATAAAGTGCCTAAGCGTCATCACCGTTAAACTTTAATGCTATGTGGGGCAAGCAAAACAAAGTATGGATACAGTATAGAAACAACATCATAGCAAATGATGTAAATACTGCTATATTTTTATCGCGATACATCAAGCATATTGCTATACACAAAACTTACATCCCCTACTTAGAAGTTTTAGATCTGCAACGTTACAAGCTCATTACCAACCCAAGAAAAGTTAAGGCAGCACTTAAAGACAAGCTAGAAACTCCATTTGTCTTTATCATCTGTAAAAACTAATCATAATACTATTAACACACACTTAAACAGCTATTTATAAGCTGATAGTACCCCTATTTTATCATTTTCTGCTCTTACATCAATATTCATACTCAAAATGTTATGAAAAGCAGAATTCATATATT
>CAZPDA010000104.1:0-10107 GCA_964585115.1 uncultured Flavipsychrobacter sp. | reverse complement strand
GTTCAAGTGATTCGTGATATTTTCTTGAATAGGCTCTATACCTACAGCACACTTATCGTTAAATGCTACACAACCATCACCTATTAGTCTTGCACTGTGCAAGAAGTTGTATATCATCATTGGCTTAAATACATTCAGTTCAAAGTGACCGTTTGCACCACCAACATTGATAGCTACATCGTTACCTAATACCTGCGCTGCTATCATAGTTAATGCCTCACACTGTGTAGGGTTCACTTTACCCGGCATGATAGAAGACCCCGGCTCGTTGCTAGGGATAGATATTTCACCGATACCACTACGAGGGCCAGAACTTAGCATACGAATGTCGTTAGCTATCTTCATTAAACTAACCCCAACTGTTTTCAAAGCACCATGCGCCTCTACTATTGCATCGTGAGCAGCTAGGCTTTCAAACTTATTTTCAGCTGTTACAAACGGAAGACCGGTCAGCTCAGCTATCTTAGCAGCTACTTTTTCAGAATATCCTTCAGGAGTATTGATACCAGTACCTACTGCCGTACCACCTAGTGCTAATTCTGCTAGGTGAGGAAGTGTGTTATTGATAGCTTTCAGTCCGTGGTCTAGTTGAGAAACATACCCGCTTAGCTCCTGTCCTAACGTCAATGGAGTAGCATCCATAAAGTGAGTTCTACCGATCTTCACTACGTTCATATACTCTTTGCTCTTAGCAGCTAGTGTATCACGTAGTTTTTTGATGCCAGGTATTGTTACATCAATAAGTATTTTATAAGCAGCAATGTGCATTGCTGTAGGGAATGTATCGTTAGACGATTGAGACTTATTCACATCATCGTTAGGATGTATAAATTTCTCTTTGTCAGTAAGACTGCCACCATTCAATACGTGTGCACGGTAGGCTATTACCTCATTGTTATTCATGTTAGACTGTGTACCCGAACCTGTTTGCCATACTACTAGCGGAAACTGGTCGTCCAGTTTACCTTCTAGTATTTCATCACACACCTTAGCTATCAATTCAGACTTCTCAGCAGGCAGTACACCACAGTCCGAGTTGGTCAACGCAGCAGCTTTCTTCAAGTAAGCAAAACCACGAATGATCTCCATCGGCATCTTGTTCGTATCTACAGCTATTTTAAAGTTTTCTATAGAACGCTGTGTTTGCGCACCATAATAAGCATCCTTAGGCACCTGTACTTCGCCCATGGTATCTTTTTCTATACGAAATTCCATATCTAACGATTTATTACATTAAAGATTTGCGCAGCAAAGGTATTAAATGTAGCCTTACGCTAGAAGAGAATAATGAATATATTATACTTTTGCATTGTGAAAAAGAGGTATATACTCCTGACATTATTATCATTTGGGCTGATCTTCATTTATTCTTTCGATGATGTAGACCCCAAAATGACAGAAGAAAAGCTTGGTGAGATGTTGTTCTTCGACCCAATTCTATCTGAGAACTATACCATTAGTTGCGGTTCTTGTCATAAACCACAGTTTGCTTTTGCTGACACCACAGCCTTTAGCATAGGTGTACATGGTAGAAAAGGAGTACGAAACACCCCGTCTGCAATGAATGTTCTATCAAGAGATGCTCTATTTTGGGATGGACGAGCAGCAACACTCGAGGAGCAAGCAATAGGTCCAATAGAGAACCCTATTGAAATGAACTTGCCAATAGCTGAAGCTATTAGCAGACTACAAAAAAGCAGGTATAGACAAATATTCTTGCAAGTATATGGAGAAGAACCCTCCAAAGACAACTTAGGCGCTGCAATAGCAGCCTATGAACGAACACTAGAGACGTCTGACACGCCTAATGACCGCTGGCTGAATGACGAACCCGGAGGCCTTACTGTACAGCAAGAACATGGTAGAGATATTTTCTTTAACAAAGGGCAATGTTTTGAATGCCACTTCACACCAGACTTTACCGGTGATGAGTTTAGAAGCATTGGTCTATTTAATGGGAAAGATTATAACGACTCCGGCAGATATGTCATTACTGGCGATACTAGCGACATAGGTAAATTCAAAGTACCGGGGTTAAGAAACATAGCCTTGACCGCACCTTATATGCATGACGGTAGCATGAAAACACTAAGAGAAGTAATAGATTACTACGATGACCCTCTCAAACACCTTCCCAATGCTATAGGCAGAGATAGTCTAATAACGTATAAACTCAACTTGACCGAAGACGAAAAGCTGGCATTAGAATCTTTCCTTCATGCACTTACAGACGATAGATTTGTAAAGAAATAACATTCTATTCAATACATTTATAGCTTATAACTTATAAACACAATGAAATACTTATTATTTGTCTTTGCGACAATGCTTACCATTAATGTGTCAACAGCACAGACTAAAAACATCACTTATGGCCCAACTTTTGATGAACCGGAGAAAGGTTGGAGTAAAATACTACAACTTGATAACGGTAACACTGCTCATTTCCACTTTAGTAGAGACCATGCCATAGAAGTATGGATGTATGATAGTAACCATAGAAAGAAATCATACAGAAAGCTAACTAGTAAACTATGGGATCCTAAAAAACTGGGTAGAGCAAAAATAGAAGCAGTATATGAAGTAGATGGCAAACCTGTTATTTTTCTTAATGAGATATTAGACAGAACACCTCATTTATTCAGGATAGTTATCAACAACCAAACCGGAGCGATAGAGAAAGAAGAAAAAATAAGTTCTCTAATGCAATATAAGCGAGGCGCAGGCTATGCAATGTACTTTGGAGGTGTTGACGAAGCGGGTTTCTATGTAGAGAAAGACCCCAATTCTGATGCTTATGCTGTAATAAACTACAACTCATTTGCGTCTAAAAGTGATGAGCGCATTGAGGTTGTGCATTTTGATGTTATAAATGGAGAACACAAAGAAATAAGCAGATCTTACTATAGCGCTCAAGGTTTCAAGTACATACGATATATAGGACTCTGCGTACAAGGAAACAAAAATGTGTTTATTTGCACATACGGCTTTAACACCAAAGCGACAGGAGCTGAGGGGGCTAAAATAATAGTATCAAAACTCAGTAGGGGTAATAGTGAATTTGAACATAAACAGATAGACTTCTCTAAAAACTTTGAGAATTCAGAAAGCATAATGCGCTATAATGCAGGGTCTGGCATGATACAGTTATTAACAAAAACATACGCTGCCAAAAGCAAGGACGTAACATACTATACTATTTTGATGACTTATATAGACCCTCAAACACTATATATTGTTAAAACAAAACAGTTAATGAACGAATACGCTTCACAATATGCCACTGACAATTACAACCTGAAAGAAGAAGCCAATGGCATGCCACAAAACTTTATTATAAACCCAGACAATAGCACTACAATTATAAGTGAAACAAGAGGGGTAACAACAATATATTCTAGTAGAGGTAGTGTACGCCATATAACAAAGCTTGGTATGGCATTTATAACTCACATGGACAAAGAGGGTAATGAAATCGGTGGATTCGCTGTAAATAAGAGTCAACAAGCCAGGCTTTTATTTGACAACTTCTATTTGTACAAAAAAGAAAAAGCTATGTGGACCTACCCTGTAGCTTTCCAGCCTTTGACCAATAACGAATTTCTTTCTTATGACTATGTAGGTAATGGTAAAAACAACTACGTTATTTACAATGAGTATCCTGAGAATATGGAGAAAGGTGTAAAAAAACTCAAAACAGTAGAGGCTGTTACCGATGCATCTACAGTCATTTGCTCTTACAACAATGGAAAATATAGCAAACAATACCTTTTTAAAAAACCTGAGAAGAAAGTAAACACGTTTGCCTTTATTGGTTCATCTGACTATTCTGAAAAGACCAAAACCTATGCAGTATTAGTAATACAAAGAGAAAAGCGAAAAAAGCAAGCCCGTATAGCTTGGGTAAAACTAGATTAAACAATAAAGCCGCTTAATAAGCGGCTTTATTGTTGTTCATATATATCTAAAAAGTAGAACCCAGGTGTCCAAGCCCCGTCTTTACTTTCATACTGCTTATAAACAATACCCCCTTCTACTAGATCGATCTTGCTACTGAAAAATGGAGCATCATACACAAAAGTGTGAAACTCTCCGTTCTCCCCACAGGGATCTATGTCTTCAGGTAGGTCATCAATAAAACTACTATCAACACGTCTACCCAAAAACTCTTTACCAAGCTTTTCACTAACGCATATCACCTTAGCATATATTCCTATTTGCTCAAGCATCTGCACTAAAGCTTTGGTATCTTTTTCCCATAGCGGAAAAACACCTTTAAAACCAGCCTGTTCTAGTTGTGCTTCTCTATATTGCTTTAGATCTTCTAAAAAGATGTCGCCAAATGCGGCATGGGTCACCTCCTCTCTCTTTAGTTCTGACAACGTTTCTGACATTACTTTGTTATATACATCATGGTCAGGAGATGGGGGTAGTTTCACCTTTTTAGATATAACATTCATTCTACTTGCCTGAGCATCAAGCAAGCTTTCCCTCACCCCATGCATCACTACTCTATCTTGCTCATCATTGATGGTAGTAAGTAACTTGACTACATTATAAGAATCATCATTGTTTAAAAAATGATAAGATAGTGCTGCATCTTTTCCCGAACTCCAATTTAAAACTATATTCGTACTCGCTTTGTTAGCTGTCATAAGAATGCAAATGAAGTAATATTTTATCAATTGTAAAGAGAAACATGCCAAACGCAATAGTAACAGGAGGAACACAAGGAATAGGTAAAGCAACAGTTGAGAAGCTCCTTTCTGAAGGATTTACAGTAGCTACTTGCGCCAGAAATGAAGAGGATCTTAATAACCTCAAAGCACAATGGACTGATCAATACCCTGATAGTAAAGTAATAACTATAAAAACAGACCTATCAAAAAAGGAAGAAGTTTTAGCTTTTGCTGCTCAAGTAAAAGAATCTTTTAAGACTATTGATATTTTAGTGAATAATGCGGGCATATATTATCCTGGGAACATATATGATGAGCCGGATGGTAGCTTAGAACAAATGCTATCCACCAATTTATTAAGTGTATATCACCTTACCAGAGCATTGCTTCCTCAGCTAAAAGCACAACGATCTGGATATATATTCAATATATGCTCAGTTGCCAGTCTTAAAGCATACCCTGGTGGAGGTTCTTACAGTATTAGCAAATATGCCCTTCTTGGCTTTTCTGAGAACTTAAGAGAGGAGCTTAAAGCTGATAATATCAAAGTAGTTTCATTGTGTCCAGGTGCTACCAATAGCCGTTCGTGGGAAGGTAGCGGAATAGACCCCGAAAGGATAATGGACCCTACAGATGTATCGGAAATGATATGGGCAACCTATACGTTGTCGTCGAAAGCAAATGTAGAGATGCTAGTGATGCGCCCTCAGCTAGGCGATCTTTAATGTTTTAACATCTGTTTAAGACACACATATTTAATGCTTTCATACTTAGCTTTATTTTTGTAGTCTGTGAAAAACGTACGTATAAAACATATGATGCGATATACTTTTATGTGCTTGATAGCAACTATTTGCTACACTAATAGTATTGCACAAGATATGGTTTTTAAAGCTGTGGCTAGTGCTCAAAAAGTAGGTATTGAAGATGCTTTTGAAATAAAGTATATTATAGAAAATATTGAAAATATGCGGCAATTGTCTGCTGTAAAAGACATACAAAGAGACTTTCAAATAGTTGGGGGTCCTTATCAAGGTCGCAATACTTCTATCACAACTGTTAATGGTCAAGTCAAGTATTTAACCAGTGCTAGCCTAGGATATGCTCTAAAAGCCAAAAAAACAGGAATATTAACCATTCCTGGAGCTGTAGCTATTGATGCTGATGGTATTCAGTATAGATCGAATAATGTTACAATAGAAGTCGTAGCAGGCAGCTTGAGCCCTCAACGACAAAGACAGCAACCTAGACAACAGTATTCTAACCCATATCACCGTAATCAACCACGTCAAAATCAACAGCAGCAGCAACCCAATAATCAACCGCAAGAAGATATTGACCTAGGTAAAGACCTATATATAAAAGTAGAAGTTGATAGGAGCAAAGTTTATCAAGGAGAGCAAATAACAGCTAGTTATAAAATATTTTCAAGAGTACCTGGTTACCAGTTTACAATATCAAAGCTACCATCGCTAAATGGATTTTGGACACAAGACTTTATTATGCCGGCACAGCGCAACAATAAGCCAACTGTGCAAATGATAGACGGACAACGGTATCACGTGCTAACACTAAAGAAGTCGGCACTATTCCCACAGCAAACCGGCACATTAGAGCTAGACCCTACAGAAGTAGAAGGCGTAGCTCGCATAATACAAAGGGTAAGACGAAATCCTTTCGGCAATGATCCGCAATTCCAGAGGATGATGCAAAGTATGTTCATGAATGACCCAAGGATGTACGATGACTTCTTTAGCCAAATGGTCTACAAAGACATACCAGTAACACTGAAAAGTAAACCTGTTAAGATAACAGTGCTACCATTACCTGATAGTACACAACCTGAGAGCTTTACAGGTGGTGTTGGAACTTTTGGCATCAATAGCTCAATAGACAAAACAGATGTCACTACTGATGATGTCATAACACTAAAACTAGAGATAAGTGGCAGAGGAAACATTAAATTAATAAACCCACCAACACTTGACCTGCCAAACGGGCTTACTACATACGACCCTCAAGTACTAGATACCATTACAGAACGTAAAATACATATATCAGGCTCTAAAATAATAACATATACTATAACTCCACAAACACCTGGGAAATACGATATACCGTCTATTTCTTTCACTTACTTCGACCCGAATAATAGAAGCTATATAACTCTTAATACAAAGCCTGCTACTGTCAAAGTAACACCTGGAAAAACATACAAGCCAGAAAAGATTGAAGACAAACGATTAACAGACATACATAATATTATAACTACTCCACTCCATACAAGTAACACATGGTCATCCAAACCAATACTTCACACGGTTGGTTATTGGTCTATGTATGCTATACCATTGCTTTCTTTCTTAGGTCTTTTAGTATGGAAGAAAAGAGAGGAAGACCTATCTAAAGACACTGTATCTCTTAGAAACAAACGTGCAAATAAAATAGCACTTAAGAGGCTAAAAACTGCTCAGAAATTATTACAGAATAATGAACGCTCTGCTTTTTATGAAGAAGTATCGAAAGCTATATGGCTATACCTAAGCGATAAGCTACACATACCAATATCCGACCTTTCTAAGGATAACATACAGGCTGCTCTTAATGGATATAACATTAACACACAACTACAAGGCCAGTTGAATACATTAATAACAGAATGTGAGACAGCTTTGTACGCTGCCGGTAGTGGCTCTGAAATGAAAGCTACATATAATAAAGCAGTAGATACTATTAGTAAACTGGAAGAATCGTTCAAGAAATGAGAAAACACTTATTAACCATACTTTTCTGCTGTTTAGCATTTGGTGCTTGGGCTGATAACAATGAAGACTTCTGGGAACAAGCTAACCATCTCTATACTCAACAACACTATGATAGTGCTGCGCAGCTATATGAACAATTAGCAAAGAATGGTCATACTAGTGCAGAGCTTTATTACAACTTAGGTAACACCTATTACAGACTAAATGACATTAGCCATGCAGTACTCAATTACGAGCGCAGCTTAAGAATAGACCCTAACTATCAACTTGCGGAGGACAATTTAGCTCTTACTCAAAGTAGAATAGCTAACAGGATACAACCAATAAATGAGATATTCTTCTTACACTGGTGGAATAACATTACACAAGGCTGCAATGCTAATATATGGTCTATTATTGCTCTTATTATATTCATTGCTACAATAGCACTCTACTCATTAAGACGTCTTGGTAAATTAAATAAACGTTTCCCAATTCAAGCATTCTGGGCGTTAAATACTGTTTGGGTAATTTGCTTAGGTATTGCAGTAGTAGCTTCTAACAATAAAGCAAACCATAAAAGGGCCGTAGTTATGATAGATGATACCCCTTTTATGCAAGAGCCTCAAGGCGCTAATGCGCAAAGCTATTTACCAGAAGGAACAACTATAAAACTTTCTACTGAAGAAAAAGGTTGGACAGAGGTCACGCTGCCTGATGGAAGAAAAGGCTGGGTAGCAAATGATATGATAGAAAAAATATAGTTGGTTTATATTCTTGGTTTTTTGTTGGTTTGCACATGGCATATTTGGTGACTACACCGTGGTGGCTACGCGCAGCATATAAAAACCTGATATGGGAAGTACAGGATAGTGATGAGCCTTCCGTATACCTAACATTTGATGATGGTCCTCACCAATCTATTACACCATTTGTGCTTGATGTATTAAAAGAACACAATGCAAAAGCTACATTCTTTTGTATTGGAAAAAATGTAGAAGAACACCCCTTAATATATGAGCGTATACTAGCTGAAGGGCATACAACAGGGAATCATACACACAACCACCTAAATGGGTGGAAGACCTTGAATGAAGACTATATTAGCAATATCAATAAAGCATCCACATATATTAGCTCTAAGTTATTCAGACCACCATACGGCAGGATAAAACAAAAGCAGGCTACACTACTACAAAATGAAAATGGTTATAACGTTTATATGTGGAGTGTGTTAAGCGCCGATTTTGACAGGTCTATATCTCCCGAACAATGCTTGAAAAATGTAACTAAAAACATACGCCCTGGTTCTATTGTAGTTTTTCATGATAGTGAAAAAGCATGGGATAGAATGAAATATGCTTTACCTAAAGTATTAGAATATTGCAATAAACAACACTGGAATATAAAAGCTTTACCCAAATAGAAGATGACATATATAGATACTCATACACACCTTTACGACGAACAGTTTTCCGAAGATATAGATAGCACTATCAAAAAAGCAATAGAACTTGGTGTATCCAAAATGTTTATGCCTAATTGTAACAGCGAGACAATTGACGGCATGATGCAACTTTCTGAAAAATGGCCAAACAACTGCATACCAATGATGGGGTTGCACCCATGCTATGTAAAAGAAGACTATCAAAAAGAACTTTCATTAGTAAATGACTGGTTGAATAAAGAACAATTTGCAGCTGTAGGAGAAATAGGGCTTGACTACCATTGGGACCTAACATTTAAACAGCAACAAATAGAGGCTTTTGAATATCAGATAGACCTAGCTCTTGAGCATGACCTGCCGATAGTAATACATAGTCGGTCTTCTACACAAGATTGTATAGACATAGTTAAGAAAAAACAGGATGGTAACCTAAAAGGTGTATTTCATTGTTTTGGAGGAACATTGGATGAAGCAAAACAGATCACAGATCTCAATTTCATGTTAGGAATAGGTGGTGTTGTTACATTTAAAAATAGCAAGCTGGGTGATATCATTAAAGATATTGATATTGACCACTTAGTATTAGAAACAGACGCGCCCTACCTAGCCCCCACTCCATATAGAGGCAAACGAAATGAAAGTAGCTATATACCGCTCATTGCAGAAAAACTTGTTGATATCAAACAGATGTCACTAACAGACATAGCAACAGCTACTACAAAGAATGCAGAAAAGCTATTCGGCAAATAAAACTATTTAGTTAGCTTTGCAATCCCTTTTTCGGAGAGGTGCTCGAGTGGCTGAAGAGGCACGCCTGGAAAGCGTGTATACCAGCAATGGTATCGAGGGTTCGAATCCCTCTCTCTCCGCTTTGTTAAATAAGGTCAGAACATGTTCTAACCTTATAGTTACTCAATTGTAAAACCTTTCATTTGTTCTCCCGGTAGCTTATCTATCCACTTCTTTAAAATAGGCGCTTCTAATTGCGGCTGCCTATACTCATCTGGTGTCATAATTGGTATACCTGAGACTACTGGGAAATATCTTTTGCACTTCTTACACGTAAATAGCCCTTCAATTATCTCCCCCTCTGTTCCTTCTACAAATACCTTTAGGTCTAGATCATCTTTATCAAACGGACAACACAATTTATTTAAAAAGTCTTTTTTCATCTTTATTGATTTAATGTCATTAGTTTTTGCTTGAACTGTTTTGTTTTTTCTGCAACATTATCGGC
>CAZPDA010000103.1:0-10111 GCA_964585115.1 uncultured Flavipsychrobacter sp. | reverse complement strand
ACATAAGGGTGTTTTAGGCTTTATAATTGTTTTATTTCTTGACATTGCTTTACACATACAAGACAAAAAATATTCTTCAATAAAGCTTTCCCATATAACAATCAAACGAAGAAAACATCCTTCTATAAAAATGTTATTATCATAACATCTAGGTTGGTTTAAAAGTGTATCAATGACATTAGTTAGCTGACCTAACTCAGAACGATAGCTTTTTGATATAACTTTTAGACTGTAAGGCACTTCTTATGAAATTAAATCGTATATAAGGTCTTCTCTTTTTATTTTACTACTTGTTTCTCCAGTGCCTTGCTGGAATAGAAGTTTTAATTTGTTTTTCGAGTCTGTGTTCGAATAATCAGAAATGAATTTATCGAGCTTTACTATTGTCTCATCAAGAGAAATTGATTTTTTTCTTGACTTAATTCGAAATAGTTTTTTATGTAATGCTGTGAATAATGGGAAAAAGAAAGCTGATTTGCTAAACTGCTTTTTAATTTTTTCGGAGCTATTAAATAGAGTTCCAATGTTTGATATAATAGTATCAAATTGGTAAACGAAATCATCTTTTTCTGGGAATGAAGACTCATCATATTTTTTATACAAATCTTCAATTCTTTTCTTCGTATGGCCTTTTAAGCCATGTTTCATTATTGTTAGTAATTCAGACACCAACTCTGCATCTTTCATTCTAGCTATCGAAGCACTTGTAATTATTCTATTATCAGTCCAAAAGGAATAATATTTGGATGATAAGTCGTATACAAGTGATTTAAACTCACCTGAGTATTTTGCATTTCTTTTTTCCTGTAAGTTAAGAGGTAAACTGTATGAGTTAATACGAGAAAAAATCGAAATAATATCAGACTCTGAAGCACCTCTAATATGTAAAAAGGTTAGCTCATAATCATTTATTTGTTGTTGTACTTCATTAGGCAATTCAGAAAATGAATATCCAACATATTCATCATCAGTAAGATTTTTTGAAAGCTTCCATTCATCAGAAAGAAATTCGTATATGGTAGTAATACGTTGTTGACCATCTATTATTTCTCTTCTTCTTTCTTTAGCATTATTAACGAACTCTCTTACATATATAGGTGGTATAGGAAAATTATTTAATATACTATCAATTAAACCAGTCTTAGCAGTTAGCGGCCATTTGGTTCTCCTTCGTTGAAATTTAGGTTGGATAGTTACAATTTTATTCTTGATTAGCCTGTGTATATCCTCTATGTTGTAACTTCTATAAGATATTTGAATTTTTTGCATTCCTAATTCTGCTTATTAAGTAAAAGTAGTACTTATTAATGACCTATGATAGGGTGAAAACACCCTATTCTTGTATATCCCATCCCAAACATTTTCCCGAACTTCGTAGGGTATGTTTGAGATCAATCGTCCATACCCGCCTGCGGGTGACCAGCCAAAGGCTATAGCAGAGTTGGTAAAAGGCATAAATGAGGGAGACCAGTTCCAGACCTTACTAGGGGTTACGGGTAGTGGTAAGACCTTTACCATGGCCAATGTGATACAGGAGGTGCAGCGCCCTACTTTGGTGCTGACGCATAACAAGACCTTGGTGGCACAGCTGTATGGAGAGCTTCGCCAGTTCTTCCCCGACAATGCGGTGGAGTACTTCGTGAGCTATTACGATTATTATCAGCCGGAGGCATACATCCCCACAAGTGATACTTATATAGAGAAAGACCTTTCCATAAACGAGGAGTTGGATAAGCTGCGCCTGCGTGCTACCAGCAATTTGCTGAGCGGTCGTAGAGACATCATTGTAGTAGCATCGGTATCGTGTATATACGGTATGGGTAATCCTACGGAATATGAGAACGGTATACTACGCTTCAAAGTAGGAGATAACGTAGGGCGCAATGGTTTCCTGCATCATTTGGTGAGCTCGCAGTATCATCGTAGTCAGGGAGACTTCACCCGTGGTACCTTCCGTGTGAAGGGCGATACGGTAGACATCAACCTGCCTTATGTAGACTATGGTTATCGCATCACCTTCTTTGGCGACGAGGTGGAAGAGATAGAAAGCTTCGAGGTAGATACGGGCAAGCGTATCGGTACTATGGATAATGCTGCCATCTTCCCTGCCAATCTATACCTTGCCCCTAAGGATATGATGGGGCAGATAGTGCATGAGATACAAGACGAGATGATGGCGCAGCACGAATACTTTAAGAAGATAGACAAGCCGCTGGAGGCACAGCGTATAAAAGAGCGTGTGAGCTACGACCTGGAGATGATACAAGAGCTGGGCTTTTGTAATGGTATTGAGAACTACTCACGTTTCTTAGACAGGCGTGAGCCGGGTACACGCCCTTTCTGCCTGCTGGATTACTTCCCTGATGACTACCTGATGGTGATAGATGAGAGTCACGTTACCATTCCACAGGTGAGTGGTATGTATGGGGGTGACCGTAGCCGTAAGATGAATCTGGTAGACTTCGGCTTCCGACTGCCAAGTGCATTGGATAACCGCCCGCTAAACTTTCATGAGTTTGAGAACCAACTGGGGCAGGTGGTATTTGTAAGTGCTACACCGGGAGAGTATGAGCTGAACAGAACGGAAGGTGTAGTGGTGGAACAGGTAGTGCGCCCAACGGGACTACTAGACCCGCCGATAGAAGTGCGCCCAAGTGTGAACCAGATAGATGACCTGCTGGACGAGATAGATAAACGTATAATAAAGGGCGACCGTGTATTGGTGACCACCCTTACCAAGCGTATGGCCGAGGAGATGGACAAATACCTGAAACGTATTGACATAAAAAGTAAGTACATACACAGTGAGGTAGATACGCTGGAGCGTGTGGAGATACTCCGCGACCTGCGATTGGGTAAGATAGATGTGTTGGTAGGTGTGAACCTGCTGAGAGAGGGGCTGGACCTGCCTGAGGTGTCGCTGATGGCGATACTGGATGCGGATAAAGAAGGTTTCTTGCGAAATGAACGCTCGCTAACACAGATGGCGGGGCGTGCTGCACGTAATGCTGATGGCTTGGTGATATTCTATGCAGATATAGTGACGGATAGCATGCAGCGCACGATAGACGAGACCAATCGCCGCCGTGAAAAGCAGATAAAGTATAATGAAGAGCATGACATTACTCCTGTGACCATTAAGAAGAGTACAGAAGAGGTCTTCAAACAGACATCGGTGCTGGACATAAAAGGCTACGATGAGGATAGTGCTTATGCCGTGCACGATGAGCTGGCTCCTGCCATAGCTGCTGAAGGAGAGGTAGAGTATAAGACCGCAGGGCAATTGCAAAAAGCAGTGGCCAAGGTGAAAAAGGAAATGGAGAAAGCCGCCAAAGACCTCGACTTTATGGAAGCTGCCCGCCTACGCGATAAGATGCTGGCCATGCAGAAAGAACTGGAGGGGATGAAGTAATGAGAAAGTTTATCACCATATTATTACTTACAGTTTGCAGTATTACATCAAAAGGTCAAGGTCGTAGTTCAATTTTTGATGTTTCATTATATGAGATGAAAGGTTATTTAATTTCTATAGACCTATATGGGGTGTACTTTTTGCCATGTAGTGATAGTACTTTAGATATATCAGAGGTCATAAAGGATAGTAGAAATGTATCTTTTTTCGTCGCGCATAGTTTAGGTTGCGGTACAGGTATTAATTATGACTCTTATGTAGAAATAGGCAATGAGTCTGATATTCCATTTCATTACAATAAGGATAATGCATCGGCATTAACAGTTAAATATTACTATTGTAAAGTATGGGTTGATATAAATATAAGTTCTGCAAAAATCATAGATGGTGGTATACTAAGTGCCACTATAGATGGTAAAAGCTATCCAATTGGGCAACTTGATTATGATGATACAGAACTCATTAATGTTCTGCCATTAGAGCCTCATGTTTATAAAGATTTTATCCGAATTTTAGATTAGCAATAAACATAGACCTTAAAAAGATAATTGTGAGGCTAGACTAAAAACACCAACCCATTAAATAACTATACCGTCTATCAACAAAAATCGATAAACCCATGAAGAAATTAGCCTTTTTACTATTCTTACCATTTGCAAGCGTAGCACAAGATGCAGCACCCGAAACAGAAACCACCACTACTCCTGTACGTAATAATGAATTGAGCGTACAAGTAGGAGCACTAGTAGAGCTAGGTAGCAGAAACTACTTTTTTAATGACATAAGTAGCAGTATGAGCATAAGTTATCTGCACAACTTCAAAAGCCTGCAAATAGGTGTGGGTGTAGAAGGTGGCTATGGCGTTAGCGGTACAATGTATTTAGCACCCTCTGTAGTTTTTAATAATCTTATCAGAAGTGGTTCATCTTACTTCTATATAGGTGGTAATGCAGGTTACTACTATGCTAAAGATGTAGGCAGTTTTGGTATAGGAGAAGAAGAGGATGGTTATCAGCTAGGCGGGCAGACAGGTTTTGTAACACCGATTAGCAAACGTTTATCCTTTTCGGCAGAGCTGGCCTTCCGTAGTATACAAGTATGGTACGACCAATACACCTATATACATGATATGTCTGGCTGGGGTGAAGATAAAAGCGGCTACCATTACATACGAACCAAAGACTTCTATGTAAGAGTGCCTGTAAGCATTGGGTTGAGATATAAATTCTGATAACTATAATAACCAAACCTATAATTAGACTATGAAAAAGTACTTGTTCTTATTACTGCTACCGCTATCCTCATTGAGCTTTGCCCAAACCACGGATAGTGAAAAGCAGAAGCTGTTCCCTAACAATGAGTTGAGTATAAAAGCTGGTCCTGCTATAGAGACGAGTAGCACTTATTTCTCAAATGGTGTAGGCTTGCACACAGGGCTTAGTTATTTACACAATATCAAAAACCTACAGGTTGGAGTAACATTAGATGGTGGGCTTACTTCTGATAATTGGTACTATTTAGCCCCGTCTGTGGTCTTCAATCATCTATTCAGTATTAAAAGGTCTTATGCCTATTTTGGTGCAACCGTAGGGTACTACTATAAGAGAAAGTCAGATGGTTATTTCTCGATGTACGACCAAGAAACAGGCTATACTGCAGGTCTTCAGGTAGGGTATGTTACGCCTATTAGTAAACGACTTTCGTTTGCAACAGAGGTTGCAGTAAAAACGATACAGGTGTGGTATGATGACTACTATCATGTACCGGATGGAATATCAACCTTGGGTCATACTAACGCATATGAAATACCTGTAAGAGCTCAGCAGTTTTACCTTGATATACCTATAACCGTTGGGTTGAGATATAAATTCTAAGCCAGCTTATTGATATCCTTATTCTCTAAGTGTGTTTTATCGCTGCCGTGTAGTGCTACGTTTATCATAGCCTTGCCTACCTTAATAGTGTCGGTTGCTGATGGTAGTTTCTTTATCAGCGGGAAGAAAGGACGTAGTATGATATAAGCGGCATTATATAAAGCTGTTTTAGATTTCACGCCTCGCATAGGTAAGATGATGCCCGGGCGGAACATAAATGCTTGTTTGAAAGGCATGTCCAGTAGCATGTTCTCTGTTCTACCTTTTACCCTTGCCCACATCATGCTGCCTTTTTCGGTGCTGTCCGTTCCTGCTCCTGAAACATAGATAAAGGTCATTTCGGGGTTGATAACGGTCTCTGCAAAGTGTTTGGTCAGGTTGTAGGTCACATCGGTATACTTCTCTTCAGACATACCCGCTGCTGATACTCCTAAGCAAAAGAAGCAAGCATTGTAACCCTTTAGTTCGTCTTCAATAGGAGAGAGGTCGTAAAAGTCACTATGTAGTATCTCTTTTAGTTTAGGGTGATTGAAGCCCGCAGTACTACGATTGATGATAAGCACCTCTGCAACATCAGGATGGTCAAGACATTCCAACAGAACACCCTTGCCTACCATACCTGTAGTACCTGTAATAATGACCCTTAGTTTCATATTAATAAAGATAAACGAACGAGGTCAATTTTTGTTGACCGGATATAAACTTCTTATGCCATTGAATACTGCTTGGTGTGTAATGGTGGCATGGTTCTCTTCAGGCAAGTAGTCGAAGTTGAGGTGTATGTGCTGGTTGCCTATATCGTTTATTTTTTCAGCAAGAAGGTTAGCGTCTACTTCCATTACTCTTGCCGGTGTGGTAGGGGTCAATCCTTCTTTGCCTACTGCCAGGTAGATATCTATATCTGTAGTAGGAAAGGTTTTGGTAATAGCAGGAGTATAACTGAGTAATGAGCCTGCATCCCACCAAAGGCTAGGACTCATTATTAAGTACTTATTGAATAGCTGAGGCTGTTTGAAAAGTATCTCTGTAGCCACAAGCCCGCCAAGAGACTGACCGATAAGCATGTTGTTACCATTAGTGCGGTAGTGTTGTTGTATATAGGGTTGCAATTCTTTTTCTATAAAGGAGATGAACTCTTGAGATCCACCCGTTGTAGGAAAACGTTTTTTGTCTTCTTGCACGGTAGTGGGGTAGGTCATATCTCGTTTGCGGTCTACATTCACTATGCCTACTACTATGGATGAGGGCATTCTATCTACCCAAGGCAAAGTGTTGTACTGCACCAAGCCCGCTACATGTATGAAGTCCTCATTCATACCACCATCCAATAGATAGATGACATTATAGCTTTCTGTGTCTGAGTATCCTTCGGGTAGGTATATGTTCAGGTATCTAGTTTCAGATAGCTGCTTTGATACAATAGAATCTCTAACACCTATGGTTAGTCTGTTATCATGAGTTTGTGCAAAGGAGCAAATGCCCATCACTAATGTGATGGCTAGTAGTATCTGTTTCATGTATTACTATTGCTGTAAAGGTAGCCAACTACTAGGTAACACTCCTGAATACCGTATAGCGAAGCACCATTTCCAGAACGATGCAGATAATTGCTATCAACGCAAATGGGAAGAAGAGCTCTGCATAGCGTTTGTAGCTGCTTATCTCTATCTTGGTCTTCTCCAGTTTATCTATCTCGCTGTATATCTCTCTTAGCGACTTATTGCTGGTAGCACGGTAATACTTACCGCCAGTTTCATCTGCTATTTTCTTCAGTAGTGCTTCATCTATCTGTACAGGCATCATGCGGGTTTGTGTGCCCATAGGTGTTTGTACAGGGTAAGGAGCCTCACCTTCTGTACCGATACCTATAGTGTATACACGCACGCCATAGGTCTTAGCTATTTCTAGTGCTGTACTCGGGTCTATCAGTCCTGTATTGTTTACCCCGTCGGTAAGCAGTATCAATATCTTGCTTTTAGCCTTAGATGTACGTAAGCGGTCTACACCTGTAGCCAGCCCCATACCAATAGCGGTACCATCTTGTAGTAATCCGCTTTTTATCTGCTGAAGCTGCTCTTTTAGTACGTTGTGGTCTATTGTAATAGGTACTTGCGTGAAGCTTTCGCCTGCAAACACTACCAGCCCCACACGGTCTGTAGGTCGCTCCTCCACAAACTCTAACGCCACCTTCTTAGCTGCTTCTATACGATTGGGCTTCAGGTCCTCTGCCTGCATACTACCCGATACGTCTAGCGATAGTACTATGTCTATCCCTTCGCTTTCTATATTCTCTTTTACATTGCTGGTCTGTGGGCGAGCCAATGCTACGATGAGTGCTGCAAGACCTACCAACCTCAATATGAACATTACAGGGCGCAATTGTACACGCCAGCTAGGCTTTACTTCTCCAATGCCCTTTAGTGTAGTGAGGCGCAATGCAGGGTTTGCCTTTTTCTTTTTGCTGACCTGCCACCATATCATAAAAGGTAGGAGCAAGAACAGCAAGAAGAACCACGGATGGGCAAAGCTGATATTTTGTAGATCTGTCAATGCCATCATGAGTTGTTATTGTTTGATCCTGTTGGTTGAGGTTTAGTTACAGTAATGAATGCCTTGGTGTTTTCCAACGCATCTATATGTTCTTGAGGTAATGGTTTTGCCTTGGCAAACTTTGCAAGGTCGGCAGTTTGCAATACAGGTCTTATCAGTTTTCTATTCACCTTCAATAGTCTGTTCTGCTTCATGCTGGATAGCAACTCATCAGAGGTAAGCTCTAATGCCTCAATATTATGTTGCTCCTCTATGTAGTTTCTTAGAATATCAGTAAGCTCTATGTAATATTCTTTCACCTTGTCATTCTGCCATAGCTGTTGTGCTTCTAATTCGTTTAGTAGGCGTAATGCTTTTTCGTGTGGTGTCTCATTTGGCTTTTTAGGGATGATAGGCCCTTTCTTTTTGCGCATAAGGATGAATGCGATAAGCAGCCCTAATAGCAATAGACCTCCACCTATACCAAAGATGTACTCTTTATAGTCCAGCCAAGTAAGCTGAGCCTCACGTATATTCTTAATGTCTTTGAATGCTTTTGTAGTATCTACAGCTACTGTCTGTACCAGCAGCGAAAGGCTATCCGTAGATAGTAGTCTTAGGGTATCGTTTGCAGGCTTGACGGGAAACTGAAATGCAGGTATAGTGAACGCACCTGAATCAAACCCCGTTACCAATAGCTTCTGTTTGTAACGTATGGTATTATCGTCGTTACCCTTTATAGTATCTATCTTGCCACGCTCTACTATCTCCAGCGAGTTGAATGTATCAGGTATCGTTGCCCATTGTAGTTGGTCGTTCTTGTCCTTGTCTACCGTAATGAACATACGCAGCTGGTCGCCTATCATTATTTGCTTGGCGTCATACTGTGTTTTGATAGTAGTTTGGGCAAACGTATTGCTAGTGCTACAGCATAGCAATATCAACAGGGCTATATTTCTTAATGAAGCTGTCCTCATAATTATCTGCCTTTGAAGAAACCTTGTAAAGCTTTTACATAATCCTCATCGGTACGCATACTCATTAGTTGAGCTCCGCTTTTTCTGAACGACTGTACACAATACTTTTTATGTTCGTCAAACCTATGGGCATAGTTGGCACGTACAGACTTATTATCTGTGTCCAGCCAATTGGTCTGTTGTGCTTCTGCATCTATCACTTGTATCAATCCTGCATTGGGCAGTTCGCGGTCGTGCTTATCATACACATGTATGCCTACAAGGTCGTGTCTACGTGCTGCCAATTGTAATGGCTTCTGGTAAGGTTCACTTACAAAGTCACTCAATACAAAAGTGATAGCTTTCCTTTTCTGCACTTTGTTGAGATATTCTAACGCTGCCTGCACATTAGTACCATTTGTTTGCTTAGGCTCTAGTGCTATCAGCTCGCGTATAATGCGCAATATATGGCTGCGCCCTTTTTTAGGCGGTATGAACTGTTCTACCTTATCGCTGAAGAAGATAACACCAACTTTGTCATTATTAGTAGCAGCCGCAAAAGATAGTACTGCGCTTATCTCGGTAATGAGCTCGCGCTTAGAACGTTCTTGCGTACCAAATAGTGAGCTACCACTTACGTCTACCAATAACATAAGTATCAATTCGCGCTCTTCTTCAAACACCTTTACGAATGGAGTAGAGAACCTTGCGGTCACATTCCAATCAATGTTCTTCACATCGTCTCCATGAGCATACTCACGTACCTCACTAAAAGACATACCTCTACCTTTGAAAGCAGAATGGTACTCTCCCGCAAAGATGTGATTGCTCAGACCTTTGGTTTTGATCTCTATCCGCCTGACTTTTTTCAGTATTTCAGCAGTGGTCATCATATTTTCAACAAGAAACAAAAGTAACAGATAGGAAATTTATATGTCAGCACGAAATACTAAAATTTTCTGAAAATCTTTGACCAAGCCAACATCAAAGCTGTAGTTTTGTATATATAAAAACAGATACAGCAACTATGAAGAAATTACTTTTTGGACTAATAGGCATAAGCATGCTAACAGCATGTGGAGAAGGACAAGATAACTCGGACGTACAAGACACGCCTGTAATGAAGGCGATGCCAATAGAAATGGTAGCTGCCGGAGGTTCTCCTGAATTTACAGATGCTAAACTGACCGTAGCTAGTGTAACACCTACAGCAGATGGCGACAAAGTGAAGGTGAAATTTGACTTTGGCGTAGAGAACTACGAACTAATGAGCCAAACAGCAGATGCTACTGATAAGGTATGTGCTAACTCGGGCAAAGGACAACACCTCCACTTTATAC
>CAZPDA010000102.1:0-10193 GCA_964585115.1 uncultured Flavipsychrobacter sp. | reverse complement strand
GAAATTAAGCCTGAAGAAATGCCTGTAGAGGAAAAGCGCTATGAAGAGCCAAAGGCTGAGATAAATGAAGACAAGCAACTAGAGTTGGTGATCAAAAACGAGGAGCCAAAAGCTAGCGTTACTCCATCTGCTCAGGAAGCTAAGCAGCAGCCTCAATATGGAAGCAGAAACCTTTCTGACGCAGAGCTTGAAGAGCAAAGAACATTTGAAGCGCAGAAGAAAGCTTTAGAAGAAAGAGCAGAGCGCTTGCGCAGAATGAGCTTCAATATCAATAATGTAGAAGACAATACCGGAGAAGACATGGAGAATGTGCCTGCCTATGTTAGAAAGAATATACAAATGGACAAAGGAGTTGCCTCTTCTGATACATTCTTTAGTGGATATAGTGTAGGTGTTGATGATAATAAGAATGAAAACCAACAAGCTGAAATACAAACCAGAAATACTTTCTTGCATGGAAAGAAGCCCGATTAAGAAATAGTATTTTGATGCTTCATACTAAGAGGCCCCTGTATTCCTACAGGGGCCTTGTTCTTTTTGCTTTATGATTTGTTTAACGTTCTCATCTTAAACCATTGTCTCAATAGCAGGTCTTAATTACAGAACAAAACATAATACTTATGAAAAAGCTATTAATGACATTAGGATTGATCGGGGTGATGTTCGTAGGACAAGATGCAATGGCTCAATCGGCAAAAAGACAAGTACATCAGCATAAGCGTATTCATCATGGTGTACGCAACGGGTCACTTACCCGCCACGAGGCGAAGATGCTTAAGGTGCAGCAAATGCACATTAGAAGTATGAAGCAGTTAGCAAAAGCAGATGGACGAGTGACCAGAGGTGAAAGAGTGATCATAAACAGAGCGCAGAAACGTGCAAATAGGAATATATACCACAAAAAACATAACGCACGTCACCGTCGTTATTAAACAGAGTAGTAGTGTGAGTGATGAAAGGCTTGTCTTTATGGCAAGCCTTTCTGTTTTATGTTAAGTAAATTTTAAGTCAATATGAAATAGTTGTTACGTTAACGATAACTATATGTGATCATTACCAATACCACTGTTATCAAACTGTATCAATGCTTTCTTTTGCCCTCAAATTGATACATTATGAAAAAAGTTTTACTATTTGCGTCATTCCTGATGCTTAGTGCAACTGTTGTAAAGGCACAGCAAGTGGCCTTTCAAGGGTTTGAGGGCACAGGCAGCTGGAATTATACGGTTACTCCTGCAAAATATAACGCCGGAAGCGATGTATGGGGAGATGAGTCAAGTATGGTTAACGGTTCCGCAACTATGAACCCATTTCAGGGGAATAAGTTTTGGGCTATGTGGGATCTTGATAATCCATTAACACAAGGTCTTGGAGATCCTTATTATCACTACATTGATTTCTCTACAGTTACATTAAATACTTCAAAAAACTATCAGATCAAGTTTCAATATTCAGCAGATATTACTGGTGGGTCTTCAGATTCTATTGGTTATATAGTTGAGTACAATAATGGTACTACATGGAGCAATGCTAACTACAAGTTTATGCCTAGAGTATCCGGAGGCTGGGTTACCGAGGTTGTTAATGTTCCTGCTAATACACAATACGCACGTTTAAGAGTTGTTGCACGTTTGAACGGTGGTAGTGACTGGGCTGGTGTTGACAACTTTGAAGTAGTAGAATCTACACCTGCACCTCCTCCAACACCTGAGGTTAGCATCTTGAACGAGGTAGAGTATACTACAGAAGGAACAAATATTGTGAAGATGCCTGTAGTGATCAAAGATCGTAACTCAACACCTACAATAGCATATTTCAAGTTCTTCCAAGGAATGAGTTCTGCTTCTTCTATGAACATTGATTTCTCTTTTGTGACTCCTTCACTTACATTCTTCCCTGGTGGTCCTGATACTTTGTATTTAACATTATATCTTAATGATGATAATGCTAAAGAGATCACTGAGCATGCAATGTTTGAAATGACTACGGTTCTTAACGGTGATATTGGTGATAAATACACAACACTATATATCAGGGATAATGATGGGAATGGTCCTCAAGCTCGTAAGAATATCGAGTTGATGCACGTGAGTAGCTTTAAAGTAGACACTGCAAAAGATGGATCTGCTGAAGTTCTTGCTTATGATAGCACAACTAACAAGTTGTTCGTACTAAACTCTACTAATAATAAAATACATATTGTAGACTTCAGTAACCCTGCTGTAATGTCTAATACTAATATTATAGATATGTCGCCTTATGGTGGTGGTATTAACTCTGTTGCTGTATCTAATGGTATAGTAGCTGTAGCTTCTGAAGCAAATACTAAAACCGATAGCGGTAGTGTGGTATTCATGAATACAAGCGGTACTGTTCAGAAAGTATTGAAGGTAGGTGCACTACCTGACATGCTTACGTTCACTCCAGATGGTAAATACCTATTGGTAGCCAATGAAGGTGAGCCAAATGATGCTTATACTATAGACCCGGAAGGTTCGGTTTCTATAATAGATATGCAAGGTGGTGTTGCTAATGCAACTGTAACTGGTGTTTCATTCACAAGCTTGAATAGTAATAAAGCAGCATTGATGGCTGCAGGTGTGCGTATCTTTGGTTACAATAATCCTACTGTTGCTCAAGACCTGGAGCCTGAGTATATAGCTGTAAATACAACTTCTGATACTGCATACGTTGCACTTCAAGAGAATAATGCTGTAGCGATTATAGATATTGCTAATAAAACACTTTTGACAGTAGCACCTTTAGGTTATATTGATCACAGAATATATAGTAATGCTTTTGATGCTAGTGACAGAACTGATGGTCCATGTATCAGTACTTGGCCTGTAAAAGGAATGTTGCTTCCAGATGGTATAGCACACTTCTCAGTAAATGGTTCTAACTATTTGATCACAGCTAATGAGGGAGATGCAAGAGAGTATGATCCATTTGAGGAAGAAGTAAGAATAGGTAGTGGCAGCTATCAGTTAGATCCTACAGTATTTGATAGTCCTGACCTATTAAAAGCTAATCATAATCTAGGTAGACTTAATGCTACTACAACTCTAGGTGATGCGAATAATGATGGCTTATACGAAGAGATATATGTATTTGGTGGTCGTAGTATAAGTATCTTCAATACATCAAACGGTAGTATGGTTTATAATAGTGGCTCTATGTTTGAGAGTATTGTAGCTAATCACCCTACATTTAGTAAGATATTTAACTGTGATAATGATGAGAATGATACTAAAACTCGTAGTGATGCTAAAGGACCAGAGCCGGAAGGTGTAACTACAGGTGTTATCAATGACTCAACATATGCATTCGTTGCTCTAGAGCGTGTGGGTGGTATCGTTGTACTTGATGTTAGCAACCCTGCTAACCCAACTTATGTAGATTATGTGAACACTCGTAGCGTTGATAGCCTTCATGGAGATCTTGGTGCTGAGGTTGTTATGTTCTTACATAAGGATAAGAACCCGAACAAAAAACACTACGTAGTATCAGCAAATGAGGTTAGTGGTACCGTAGCTGTGTTTGAAGTGAAAGCTTGGGAGCAGCCAGATACTACTACATCTATTTATGCTCTTGGTCTTAAGCAATTCCAAGTATATCCAAACCCTGCTACTAGCCAACTGAACTTTGGTGGTAAGGTTTCAGGTGAGCTAGTAGACGTGAATGGTCGCGTTGTTGCTCGTTTTGAGGAGCAGAGTAGCCTAAATGTTGCTAACCTTAGAGCCGGTATGTACTTCCTTCGTGCTGAAGGATACATGGTGGAGAAGGTTGTTATACAGTAAATTCAATACCAATTTAATATGCGTAAAGGAGCCTTTTTGAGGCTCCTTTTGTTGTTTAGGTTTTGTCATTAAAGTATCAGAAAAATAAAAATGTAGTAATATTACCCAACGGTTAAACCCTTAATTTCGTCTAATAACTGTACAAAGCGTATTGACAAACAGAAAAAAATGAATATTTTGTCGACGTTTAGTATAATAATTAAGATAAAGATTCGTTAAATAACCTCAAAAACGCGTAACATATAGCAAAAACTCTACTTAACTAAAGATAATGACTCCCTAGATGGTATTAAATATACCTTACCTAAAGTAGACGTGTTATGCGAACAACCCACTTACAGAATGATGCTGAACTCATTGCTGCCTTCAGACAGCATAATGACGAATATGCATTGACCGAACTGATCAACAGGTATAAAGACAAGATATATACTACGATATTTATTTTGGTAAAGGATAAGTATACTGCGGAAGATATTTTTCAAGATGCCTTCCTAAAAATGATCAATACTATAAAAGATGGTCGTTACTCAGAACAAGGAAAGTTCTTGCCTTGGGCTATGAGGGTTGCACATAACCTTTGTATGGACCACTTTAGGAAAGTGAGACATAACGTATCGGTAGTGCTGCCTGATGGTACTGATATTGCTGACGTTATTCCTGCCACTGCAGATTGGGCTTCTGATGCTATTGAAAAACGAGAAGTGCACCAAAGTGTGCGCCAACTAATAGAACTATTGCCCGAAGAGCAACAAGAAGTATTAGTGCTTAGGATATATGCAGACCTTAGTTTCAAAGAAATATCAAAACTTACAAAGGTGAGTATCAATACAGCTTTAGGTAGAATGAGATATGCATTGATCAACCTAAGGAAAATGATAGAAGAAAAGCAGATGGTGCTGCGCTGATGAAAAAGAATGCCTAACTTTCCGCAATGGCTCAAGATGCACTGTTTTTTCATGATGGAGAGATAGTAGATGGTTCAATATTAGACCTGACAGAGAGTGCTGCAAAGCATATAGTGCAGGTGCTGAGGATGAATGTTGGAGATACGTTACAGTTGACCAACGGTAGAGGTGTTCAAGCTTTTACAGAAATAGCTGTTGTGAAGAAAAAGGCTTGCTCAGTACAGGTAAACAAGGTCATAAAACATGCTGAACCTAGACAAAGGTGTTACTTATGTGTAGCATTCACCAAAAATACCAGCCGTAATGAGTGGGTGTTGGAGAAGGCCACAGAGCTAGGTGTTACCGATATTATTCCTCTTAACGCAAAACGTAGTGAGCGTACCCGTATAAGAGAAGACCGCTGGGAAAGTATTATTACATCTGCACTGATACAGTCGCAGCAGTTTCATAAACCAACACTGCATGAATTAACTACTCCTGATGAGTTATTAGAAAAGCTTGCAGGTTGTCCTCAAAAGTTAATAGCTCATTGCATGGATGACGATGCTAAGAATAGTATTGCAAAAGTGTATCAGCCAAATGTTGATACATTGATATTGATAGGTCCTGAGGGCGACTTTACAGAAGAAGAAATAGAGCTATGTATAGAGAAAGGTTGTAAGCCCGTATCTTTAGGTAATACAAGATTGCGTACAGAGACCGCAGCTATAGCAGCATGCAGTTATATAAATCTAGTGAACAATGGCTAAAAGAGTGTTAGGATCGATATTGGTACTTATGTTATCACTTTCTGTCAATGCACAGAAAATGAAACTGGCATTACTAGTATATAACGGGGGTGGTGACTGGTACGCAAACCCTACTGCACTAAAGAACTTAGCAAGCTATTGTAATCAACAATTAAAAACGAATTTTGCAACGGAAGAGGCTCAAGTTAACGTTGCTAGCTCTGAATTGTACAATTATCCGTTCTTACATATGACGGGGCATGGTAGATGGGCCGTATCTGATGACGAAGCTCAAAACCTGAGAAACTATATGATATCAGGAGGGTTCTTGCATATAGATGATAACTATGGAATGGATGACTATGTAAGACCTGCATTGAAAAAGATATTCCCTGAGCTAGACCTTGTAGAATTGCCATTCACGCACCCTATATATCATCAGCGTTATGACTTTAATAATGGCTTGCCTAAAGTGCACGAGCATGATAAAAAGCCGCCAAAAGGTTATGGATTGATATACGAAGGAAGGTTAGTGTGCTTCTACACTACAGAAACTGACCTTGGTGATGGCTGGGAAGACCCGGAGGTGCACAATGATGCTCCACAAAAGCATGTTGATGCACTCAAGATGGGAGCGAATATCATCCAGTATGTATTCAATAATGGAGGTAGTTAATTACTATTGAGAATACTGACTACTTTCTTGGCTATATTGTCATTATTGTAGGTATCGTAGAAGGATGTCGGTATTTCTGCACGGTTATTTATTGCGTTAATAGTAAGGTCTGCAAACTGTTCCCAATCATTATCCTCAGCTATTAAGAGCTTATCTCCGCATACATCTGTTATCAAGCCTGCAGCACCACTTTTACTACTCACAACAGTTTTGTTGTAGCCGAGGGCTTCAACCGCTTTAGTTTTGATACCGCCGCCGGTCAATACGGGATTTAGCATTACATCATTGGCATTGATGAATTGTTTTAGGTCATCAACAAAGCCTAAGTAATGTATGTTTTTGGTCTGCTGTATCTGTTGCTTAATATCGTCAGGTAGTCCTTGCCCGGCAATGAGTATTTGATATGCTTGTCCTTTTGCTTCAAGTGCAGGCAATATATGGTGTAGTATGTAGTTGACCGCATCATAGTTAGGTTGATATGCAAGTGCCCCAAGAAAGTATAACCATGGTACCGTGCTATCTATTTTCAATTGTGTAGCTAGTACGGCTTTATCATTAGCTTGATTTTCAGGGGGGCTATTCAATACCGTACCAAAAGGTATGGTATGGCATTTGCTTTTGGGTAGTCCAAAGTTTTGCTGTGCCCATTCTGCGTCTTCAGGAGTGATAAAGAATACACCATTTGCCTTTTTCATAGCAAATTGCTCATAGCTACGCAGTATAGGCCACCACTTCTTGCCAATAGTCCTAAAACGTTCAGACTCTATATTGTGGCTACGCATATACCACGGTAGTTTCAACTTGCGAGCAAGCTTGTTTACCGTGAGTGCCATATATGGGTGCTCACATATGATGTGTGTAATACTATATTGTTTGGCAAGTTGTGTCAACTCACTAAGCCCTGCATATGGGAAGTAACGACTTGGTTTGTCTGCAAAAAGCTTATGCAGGTTGAAGCTGTATCTTGTATTATCCGCGTTTCTTGTAGTGCTCACTATATGGTCTTCACATATTTTACCAATGGCGTCATGTAGAGTGACGATAGCAGCACGCCCGCCACTATCTACAGGTAGTATATGGTATGGAGCAATAGAAAGTATCTTACAAGAAGCTTCTGCGGTCATATCGCGTAAAAATACTAAAAGACGTAACTAAATAAGCGTTTCCGCATGTTTTCAATTTGAATGAGGCTTCAAATTAAATAGCTTTGCATTTCAATATTTGGATATGCGTATATTAATGGTGTGTTTGGGTAATATTTGCCGCTCTCCTATAGCAGAGGGAATAATGCAGCATAAGATAAATGAGCATGGTTTAGACTGGGAGGTAGATTCTGCCAGCACTAATGTATATCATACAGGTGAGCCGCCGCATAGATACTCACAAGAGATATGTAAGCTGAATGGTATAGATATCTCAGACCAAAGAGCGCGTAGGTTTCAGAAGAGTGACCTTGACCAATATGATAAGATATATGTAATGGCCAATGACGTGTATGAAGATGTGCAGCATATCCTTAATTATAGAGACCATGAGGGAAAGGTGACGTTGTTTTTAGACGAGCTGGAAGATGCTAAAGGACAGTCGGTGCCAGACCCATATTATGGAGGAAAAGACGGTTTTGTTCATGTATATGAATTGATAGACCGCACTTGTAATACAATAATTGAAAAATATAATCAGTAATAGATGTCTAAGCCATCAATACCACAAGGAACAAGAGATTTTTCGCCAGTAGAGGTGAGAAAGAGACAATATATATTCGGTGTCTTAAAAGAGATATTTGAGCAGTATGGCTTTCAGCCATTGGAGACTCCCTCTATGGAGAATCTGGTAACACTTACCGGAAAGTATGGAGAAGAAGGAGACCGTTTGATATTCAAAATATTGAACAACGGTCTTGATAAAAAGAAGGACAAAGATAAAGACAAGCTGAACGAAGCATGGGCTACAATGTTGGAGAAACCATTCTCTACTCCTGTAGTTACAGAGCGTGCATTGCGCTACGACCTTACCATACCTTTTGCTCGCTACGTGGTAATGCATCAGCATGAGTTAGCATTTCCTTTTCGTAGGTACCAAATGCAGCCTGTATGGCGTGCAGACCGTCCTCAAAAAGGTCGCTATCGTGAGTTTTGGCAATGCGATGCCGATGTGGTAGGTAGTACCTCTTTAATAAATGAAGCAGAGCTTTTATGTATCTACCAAAGTGCATTTCATAAGTTGGGCTTACCTGAGATAAAAGTGAAAGTGAATAGCCGTAAACTTTTAGCCGGTATCGCTGAGCTATGCGGTATGCCTGAGAAGATGATGGATATTACTATCGCATTAGATAAGCTGGATAAAATAGGCTGGGATGGTGTGACCAAAGAGTTGGAGCAGCGTGAGATAACTACTGAAGGTATTGCTAAGATAAAGGATGTAATAAGTGTTGAAGGTAGCAATGAAGAAAAGCTGGATAAGCTAGCGGAGATAATGGGAGATAGTGAACAGGGTAAGGCCGGAGTGCAAGAGCTTAGAGATACCTTGAAGTATCACAACACTATTAAGAATAGCGAATGGACCAGTGAGGTATTGGTAGATATAAGTTTGGCTAGAGGGTTGAATTATTATACTGGTGTTATTGTAGAAGTGGTGTGCGATGCAGTGAAGATGGGTAGCATTGGTGGCGGTGGTCGCTATGATGACCTTACAGGACTGTTTGGGTTAAAGAATATGTCTGGAGTAGGTGTGTCTTTTGGTGTAGAGCGAGTATATGATGTAATGGAAGAGCTGGGGTTATATCCTGATGAATTGAGTAGCGGTATTCAAGCAATCATTATCAACTTTGGTGGTGAGGATGAGATGTATGCACTAAAGGTGCTCACTCAATTAAGAGAGGCTGGTATCAATGCCGAAATATATCCTGATGCTGCGAAGTTTGATAAGCAGATGAAATATGCTAACAAACGCAATGTGCCTTACGTGATAATAATAGGAGAAGAAGAGCGAAATAATAATACTGTTAGTCTAAAGAACTTTACTACAGGTGAGCAAGAAGCAATCTCAGTAGCAGAGTGTATCAACACATTGAAATAGAAGAAGCGAAAGGACAAAAAGATATATAAAATAAAAGAGCGACCAAGTGGTCGCTCTTTTTATAATTGTTGAAAAGTGTTTTATTTAGTTCTGCCACTTCTTAAGAAAGCAGGACAATTAGCTTGCCAGTAGTCAGCCATGTTTCCAAATGCCTCGAAGTAAACAGTAACAGTTAGGTTACCAAACCAATAAAGGTCATTTGCTTTACTATCTCCACGTTGGAACTTATAGTCAGGGTAGTTGCCATCCCATAGCTTTTGCTCATCTGTACGGAAAGAAAGATCTACTGCTTGCTGACCTCTATATGCTTGTAGTGTATCTAAGTTCACATAAGATTTAGATACATCATCAAGATAATCTGTATTGGTAAAACGGAAACCCATCTCAGTAGAGATCATTAGTGTTTTACCTACGAAGAACTTAAGACCGCCACCTACAGGGAATGATACATTGACCAAGCTATATTCCTTACGGTCAGAATAGTTTGGAATACCTTGCCCCTCAGTACTTAACGGGCGAAGATATACACGCTCTCCTTGATAACCATCAGTATATGGGTTGTAGTAGAATAGTGCTATGCCCGCGAATAAGTATGGAGAGAATTTACTTCTGTCTTTATCTACAGGTAATATGTTCAATTCCAGTCCACCCTGCACCTCAAAAAGGTTTGTCGCAAAGCGTAGATTACGCTCTCTTTTAGCAGGAATAGCAGAAAGACTATCCGCAGCTGTAAGATTAGTGTAAGATGCTCCGAAACGAAGGCCTACACGAGGGTTCATAAAGTACTTGTACATTATACCACCCATTGGCTTCATCCCGTAATCTGGGAATAGCTCGTCCTGCAAGTCGCCGTAATAACTACTAACTCCTGCAGATAAACCGATCTCGTGGTGTGGTTGTGCTGTCGCTAAAAATGGCACAAGTATCGCTAGTGAGAGTATAATTCGTTTCAAAGCCTAATTTTTTAATTCTCTGTTAGTAGCGAAAGATAAAAACAATTTTT
>CAZPDA010000101.1:0-10239 GCA_964585115.1 uncultured Flavipsychrobacter sp. | reverse complement strand
GTATTAAGCGTTCAATGCTAAAATGTAAAGTATTGTTGTATATCACCACAATTTTGTTGCCAAAAACTCTTTGACCCCGTATATCTGCAAAAGTTAAAGGCAAATGCACAAACATTATTTATCTTGTAGCTAACAACACAAATCACAACTCATGACAACTGACCCGTTAATAGATTTTGCATTTCTAGACGAGCTATCGGGAGGAGATAGTAAGTATAAATATGAAGTACTCAACATTTTTCTAAGCACTACCCCTGATGGTATGGCCAATTTGGAGAGCCTGGTGAGAGCAGGTGCTGACTATGAAGCACTATATAAACAAGCACATGCACTTAAGTCTAGTGTGAGTATCATTAAGATAAGAGGCATGTACGAAGGGCTGGCATCGGTTGAGGCATTGGGCAGACAGATACATGAACAAAAGGCTCCTGAAAAAGATGAAGAAAGCAAAGAAGAACTGAATGCTACCTTCAATCAGGTTTTAGCCACATTCAACGAGGCACACCCTGAATTGATAAAAGTAAGAGACGAAAACAAACCTGCTGAATAGTAAAAAGCGAGGCATATGCCTCGCTTTTTCATTTATATTATTCTGTTAGGTCCTGTTTATATCCCACCGAAACGCAACCCCACACTTAGTGGATATTGTTCTAGTGCGTTCTCATGCAGTGGTGTTACCTGATAGCTGGCATATAGTCTTATATAGTCTTCAACACCCACTTCAGCAGTGATACATGCATTGAAGTCCTTAAAGTTGTAAGCATCATGACGCTTTTGTTTACCGCGTTCAGGAGATTTTTGCTTCATCCAAGAGGCTATTCTATAGCCTCCCGTAGCACCAAAGCCATATACTATCCATTCTTTACCCACTCTTGTTTTGAAGGTGAAACCCAATGGTACACTCAAAAAGGTCATTGCCAGCTTGTTTTTATTGAAGTGAGCTAAGCTGTCAATGTATACTGATGGGTTAGGGTCGTTGCCATAGGTCACCTGCTTAGTAAAGCGGAAGTTGTAGAATTGTAGACCTACACCCGTACCCAGGTATATTTTTTGCCCTTGTGTATTCAGTACGCGAATGCCTACTAGTATAGGGTAAAGGTTCACGTTGATAGATTTCCCATTCCTCATATCGAAAAGGTTTTCATTCTTCTGGTCTTGAGGTACGTTCAAGAAAGCTTGGGTCTCAGCAGAGCTATAGTCGGTCTTGTCTCTTAGAGAGTTGAAGCCTATATCCAGTGCCAAGAAGCCAAATTCAACAACTTTATCTTCTTTTTTAGAGCTGTCAGCACCTTTGCTATATGATACCCCCCCTGAGCCTATAGATAGATAGTGGCTCGCCTTTTTACTAGAGTCTTCCTGTGCCATTAGCGATGATGTGCCTAATATAGAGCACGCTAAAATGGCTGATAATAGTTTTATATACATTGTTTGATCGTTTTAAAGTTTTACAAGTAATATTTGTTTCTTCCCAAGCTTTATTACTACATCTGAATTCTTTAGGTCATCACTTACTTTCTTCACTTTGTCTATCTTCTTAGCTACCGATTCTTCTATACCGTTTATCAATGCTTTGTTGTCGTTCAGTATAGGCACATAGTCCAGAGCCTTAGGTTGCGTGTTATTTGTTTTAGGTGTTGTTACCGGTTCTGGTGATATAGGTTTTACAGGGGCTGCGGCTGCTATTAGCTCGGTTGCCTGAGGTTCTGTATCTGATGTCAGGAAACGCTGTGTGTTCGTCTCAAGCCTTACAACGGCAGGCTGGTGCCTGTTGTGGCTTGGTGTAGTTTGTTCAGTAAGTTTTGTTGTTTTAGTATAGTTATTAGTTGTCTTATTTATTGGCTGATGTTGCTTATTTGTTTTGTTCGATGCGATAGCGTCTTTAGGTGTTGTGGTTGTTGGTAGTGTAGTGTTTTGTGTGTTGTTTACTTTGTTTGTGTCTTTGTCTTCAGGGTGCTGGGTCATAGGTTTATTATGCTGCGCTAAATTTTGTGCGTTGTTATTAATGTCATCACTCTTTTTATTGAAAAAGAAAACGGCTAACAATATGGCTACAGATGCGGCTGCTGCATAGGTCTGCCATCCGCCGAAGAATATCGTGCGTCTGCCCCCTTGTGGCTTCATCAGCGATTCTTTGTCGGCAAAGACGATGGTCTCATCCGGTATCATCTTAGTCGCTGCATAGAGGTCCAGCTCTTCTTGCAGTTGCGGGTTCTCCTTCACATAGGTCAGCAAGGCAGCTTCCTCATGCTGGTCTAGTTCCCCATCTGCATACAGCACCATATACTCCTCATAGTTCTCTTTGTTCACCATAGCTTTTATATTATATGTTCTACACTTACCAAATACTTTTTCAATGTTTTGCGCGCACGGTGTAGATACACCCGTACTTGCGATGATGATAGGTCTGTGATCTTCACGATCTCTTCGTAGCTGTACCCCTCATAGTCTTTGAGTAGTACCAATGCTCTTGACTGTTCGTCCAGTTGCTCCAGTGCTCTGTCCAGTACGCGTTTCAGGTCGCTGCGCTGTTGCTCTGTGGTACGGTTGTCGTCTACGTCTTCTTTATAGGTCATTCTGTGGTGTTTGCGGTAGAGGTCTACAGACTGTCTGTAGGCTACCTGAAAGAGGAACGATTTTGCTTTTTCAGGAGCTACTTCCTCTTTTTTCTCCCACAATACGGCGAAGCTGTTCTGTACTACATCGCGTGCGTCCTCTTCATTACCTGTTGACTTCCAGGCAAATCGGAAAAGTGCATCAGCCCACTCTTTTACGCAAGCATTATAGTCGTTTGGCTTCATTCTGTTAGTAAATCGGATGCGGAAATAAAAAGTTACACTAATATCAATATTTTATTTTTCAATATTGGTGCGTAAAGGTTGTACCTTTGCCGATTGATATTAATTAAGATGAAAAAGAAACAACCATCTCCGGGAAAAAGAGCAGGTAGAAAGCACCTTCCGCCATGGGAGGCTAAGCAACAAGACGATAGAGAAGAACGCTCGGGTAGCGGCAAAAAGCCTGCGCCAAGAGGGCGTAAGTCTTATGGTGATAGGGAAGATAAGAGAGGCTTTGACGAAGATAGAAGAAAGCCTGGCCCGCGCTTTGGCAATAGAGACGAGAGAAAGGAAAGAGGTGATAACCGCTTTGACAGGAAGCCAAGCGATAGACGTCCATCACGTTTTGGTGACAGGGACGAGCGCAGCGGCAGAAATGACAATGATAGATACGGCGATAGAAAGCAGGGCAGACGCCCGTCTCGCTTTGATGATAGAGATGACCACAGAGGTAGAAGAGAGGATAACAGATTTGGTGATAGAAAAGAAGGTAGACGTCCTGCTCGCTTCAACAGAGATGAGGACCTGCCGCGCGAATATGATGGTCCTAAAGGTTTTAGCGGACCAAGACCTGCTCCTAAGCAAGAGCAGATGCCATTGAACAAATATTTGGCTCATAGTGGTATTAGTAGCCGTCGCGATGCTGCTGAGATAGTGAAAGAGGGTAAGGTGAAGGTGAATGGCGAGGTAGTGACCGAGCCGGGCTATAAAGTGCAGCCGAATGATAAGGTGACGGTGAGCGGCAAAAAAGCTACTCCGCAAAAAGACCTTGTATATGTATTGCTGAACAAACCAAAAGATTTCATCACTACAACGGAAGACCCTGAAGGCCGTAAGACGGTGATGCAGTTGGTACGTGGTGTAGATGCGAAGCGTCTATATCCTGTAGGGCGTTTGGATAGGAATACAACGGGGCTATTATTGCTTACCAACGATGGCGACTTAGCACAAAAGCTTTCTCATCCTAAGTACAGAGTAAAGAAGATATACCAAGTAACGCTGGATAAAGAACTGGACAAAGAACACTTTAGCCAGATAATGGCGGGTCTTGAGCTGGAAGATGGTGAGATAAAGGTGGACTCTATGTCTTACTTAGGTACTAAGAATGAAATAGGTATTGAGATACATAGCGGTAGAAACCGTATCGTACGTAGAATATTTGAGCACCTTGGCTATAATGTAGATAAGCTGGATAGAGTGATGTATGCAGGGCTTACTAAAAAGAACATCAACCGTGGTAAGTGGCGTATGCTCTCAGAGAAGGAAATAGTAGTGCTAAAACACTTCAAATCTTAATAAATGCTGCTGACCGCTACACGAATACACGACGGACAAAAATGGTTGCCCGATGGTACCGTGATAGAAGTAGCAGACGATGGTAGCATCTTAGCCATACATACTAATGGCATAGCGGGCGAGGTGCAACACCACGATGGTAATATAGCTCCAGGCTTTGTAAATGCACACTGCCATATGGAGCTATCGCATATGAAGGGTAAGATACCTGAACACACAGGGTTGATACCCTTCCTCATGCAGGTGAATGGTACACGTAATGACTTCACAGAAGAAGATAAGGTAAAAGCCCGACAGCAGGCATATGACCATATGTTGCAGCAAGGTATAGTAGCTGTTGGTGATATAGCTAATACTGCTGACACGCTAGACCTGCGCGGTCAGCACCGTATGCACGTACATACTTTTGTAGAGGCTATAGGCTTTACAGAAACACCACAGCGTCAGTTCGACTATGCTATGGCTGTATATCATGCACTGAAGGCTCAAGAGCAGGAAGATAAGCTGCTCCGACAGTCTATAGTGCCACATGCTCCATACTCTGTATCCAGACAGCTATTTCAGCTGATAGACGAGTTTGATAAAGGAGCTATCATATCCATACACAATCAAGAGACAGAAGCAGAAGGTCTATACTACAATAACAAAACAGGGCATGTGCAAACCTTACTGCATACCATTGGTATCAATGATGACTTCTTTCAGCCTTCTGGTAGACCCTCATTGCAAACCTATGGCGAATGGTTGTCCGGCGACCGCAATATGATGCTGGTGCACAATACCTTTAGCACTAAAGAAGATGTGCGGTATGCACAGCAGCGATACGCTCAGTTGTATTGGTGTCTTTGCCCTAATGCAAATCAGTATATAGAGGACCGACTACCTGATATACCAATGCTAATGGAGCAAGGAGCTACACTTTGCATTGGCACGGATAGCCTTTCTTCTAATCATGAGCTTTCTGTCTTGTCAGAGCTACGAACAATAAAGAAGACTTACCCTCAAATAGACTGGGAAGACCTGCTCACTTGGGCTACGCACAACGGTGCAAAAGCCTTACAGATGGATGATGTGATAGGATGCATAGCAGTAGGAAGGAGACCGGGTTTGAACCTCATCAAGGACGATGTAGTTAAGGTTTTACTGTAGAAAAGTTGTATATTTGCTATAGTAAAATAGCTATATACCATGAACCCTAAACATCATAAATTCGTTATCGAATACTTGAAATCAGGCGACAAGCAATATGCCTATCAACAAGCCTACCCCAATGCAGAAGGTCGCTCTGCTATCGTTTCTGCAGACAGGTTACTACAAAAAGAAGAGATACAAAATGCTATAGGTGCAGTGCAAATGCAGGCACGCTATGAGGCTGAGCAAGAGCTGAAAGAAGTACTCAAGCACACCTTACTTTCCACACAAGAGAAACGAGCCATACTGGCGCAGATAGCCAGAGGAGACCTATATGTAGATATGCCTTGTAAGGACTGTGACTATAGCGAAACCATCTCCAGAGCTGCCACGCAGCGAGAGCGTATATTAGCCATCAAGCTAGATTGTGAGATAGAATCGGGTAAGTACGACCCTGAGTTATTCAACAATAGGTTAGCACAGCTCACCCATGCAACAAAAAACAACAAAACTGTATTCTAGTTATGTGTTTAGTGTTGATATTCAATAGGGCAAAAAACGAACTCGCTTATATCCAGTACATGAGAAGAAATTGCAACAAAAAACAACATTTTAAAAAGAAGGAACAATCCCTATATTGTAATAAAATCACTATATCCTTATGTATTATAAAGAAAGTATTCTTTGCCTGATGTTCGCTATGGCTGAGGCTGATGAGAAGTTTGACCAAGATGAGCTTACAGCCATCATCACAATGAAAGATGTGTTTGAAGGCTATGAGGAACATAACATCGTTGCACTCTTCAAAGAATACCGCACTCGTTTTGCAGAAATGACCTTTACCGATATTACTAACACCATGGTGAAGCATCTGCCCAAAGAGTTGTATTTGGGTACGTTGTCCTTTATGGCAGACGTAGCTGTGGTAGATTTTGATGTAGACATCAAAGAAAGCTCGCTAATGAGTATAGTAGCCAATGCCATGGGTATATCAGATACAGCTATGAAAACAGTATTGATGACCTCACTTTCAAAGAAATTATTACTGGATATAGGTAAAGAACCTGTATAAGGGTTGTTTATTGATGTATAAACATTAGTGTGAGAATTGTTTTAATGTAATGGTGTAATTTTAACCATGATGTCGAGACGTAAGTTTATAAAAGGTTCAGCAATAATAGGAGCATCGGTAGCAGTACCGTCCATTCTTTTAGCACAGTCGGGTATGTACTCATCTGTGCACAATCGTAAGATATATCGCATATTGGATGCCAAGCGTACTATGGTAGGTACATTGCCTGTAATGCGCGCCTTCGCAGGTGACCATTTAGACCATGTGTCACCATTTGTCCTTTTCGATGAGTTTGGCCCTGTTAATATAACTCCGGGTACGGATGCATTGAGGGTAGATGCACACCCTCATGCCGGTGTCATACCTACTACTTACTTCTTATCAGGTAGCGGTCACCACAAGGATAGCCTTGATTATGACTTCCAAATACAGACAGGCGAGTATATGATGTTCAGCTCAGGTAGGGGAGCAATACATATGGAAGAGAGCGGCAGTAAGCTAAAGAAAGAAGGTGGTGAGATACACGGCTTTCAGATATGGCTAAATATGCCGTCTGCTCAAAAGCATGATGACCCTACTACTACAGTCTTTCGAGACGACCAAATGCCTACCATCGTCAATAAGGATTATACCGCACGTGTGGTATTAGGAGAGTTGTTTGGGTTCAAGTCTACTATCAAGACCTTTACGCCAACATTCTACTACTATCTAAAGCTTAATAAACAAGCCCGTCTTAACATCCCCACAGACCCTATGCATAATGCTTTTATGTATGCAGTAAGTGGTGATATAGAGATAGAAGAACAACATGCACTTAAGCCTAACCAGTTGGCACTATATGAGCGTGGGAAGAGTAATATCAATATCTACTCAGAAAATGGAGCAGAGCTATTCTTAATGGGTGGGCAGCCGCTTAATGAGCCTGTATATGCTTATGGTCCATTCGTGATGAACGACGAGCATCAAATAAACCAAGCTATCCGCGACTATCAAAGCGGTAGAATGGGAGACCCTGATAAGGTAAACTAAATAAAAAAAGCCGCCCGTAAAGGCGGCTCTTAATATGTTCTTCTTTTATTGGTTATTTACAACCAAGGTCAGGTAGTGCTGTTGAAAGCTGGTCTACAAGCTTGTTCTCTGCTTCTATAGTTGTTATAGCGTCCATATACTTTTTGATGTTATCACAATCCTTTTGGTTGTAATAATATACTGCTAAGTATTGGTAAGCTTGCATCAGGTCTTTGTCTTTAGGGTTGTACTCGTCAGACTTAGCTTGCACATCTAACCACTCTTCGTAGTATGGCTTAGCAAGACCTTCTTCTGCACTAGCATCTTTTGCAGCATTGGTACGTCCTCTCCAGTACAAACCAGTAGGTTGCTCAGGATATTTAGACACCATCTGTGCAAACATAGTATCAGCTATTTCGTAGTTCTTGCTATAATAGTTGTAGTATCCAGCGTAGAAGTAGTCATTTACTTCAGCTTTGTCCGGGTAGTCGGTAGTTATCTTTTGGAACCACTCACCTGCTACTGCCCAATTACGCTCTTTCTTGAATGCCTCAGCAATGTCACGATAGTTCTTAAGCTTGTTATCAGTGCTGGTATCCATAGAGATGTACTTGTTGTAATAGAAGTTAGCTGAGTCTTCCATGCTGTTCATCAACAAGATAGTACCGTACTTAAGGTATGTAAGCGGGCGTACATCTTCAGTAGGTGTTTGCTTAAAGTAGGTTCTGATGTTAGTAAGTGCATTAGCAGTATCTTCTATCTCCATTTGGCTGAAGGCAAGGATACCGTAGAACCTTGGTTCAACAACACCTTTGTTGATAAGGTCGTTAGCTGTTTCTATTGTTTTATCATAGTTCTTTGACAAGTATAGGATATCAAGATATCGCTCTTGGTCGTCTAGTGACTTATCAGAATACTCTAGGTATTTTTCGATGTTCTCTTTAGCCAGGTCATACTTACCTGTAAGCATATAAGCATTAGCTAGGTCGCGGTAAGGCAGCGGGTTGGTAGGGTCAGCAGTTTGTGCTTTCTTCCATGCTTCAAGAGCCTTGTCGTATGTCTTAGCATCATACCATAGCTTACCTATACGAGAGAAAGCAAGTGAGTTCTTAGGGTCAGCATCCACTACTTTCTCATAGTTGGTCATGGCAGCACCACCACCACTTTGTAATTGTTGGTATGCATCACCTTGAGCTACCATAACATCATGGTCGTTCTCGTTGCGCTCTAAGAATAGTTTATACCATTCTACTGCTTGTTGCTTGTCGCCTTTCTTAGCATAAGTAGCAGCATCTGCAGCATATTTATATGGTTCTACATTCTTCTTCTTTGCTTTATCTACAAGGTCTTCAAGTATTTTTTTAGCAGTAGCATCATTGCCTGAAGCGTATGCTACACGTGCCATACCTGAGATGTTTGCATAGCTTTCAGGGTATTTTGCAAAGATGTCTTTTGCAGCAGATGTATTACCCATACCTAACTCAGATAGGCCTAAGTAATAGTTTGCTATAGGATCATTAGCAGCAAGAGGTGTAAGCACCTTTTTAGCTGTTTGATACCTTTCATACTTATACATCTTGATCCCTTCGTTCAATGACTGAGCATTAGCACCTATCGTCAGTACTATTGCAGTCATAATTGCAAATAACTGTTTCATTTTCATTTTGTACTTACTGTTTTGTACAGGTTGTATATATTATTTAGATAATAAAGTTCCTTATTGGTTTACTGCTGCCTCTCTGAAAATTATGTTAACACGTAACGGAAATAATCTTGCAGATTTAAAGATCAGTTGTCCTCTTTGCTCCCTTAAGAACTTAGCGAAACCTGTAGCTAAGCCAGGGTAGGTGTCCTTGTGAATATAATATAGGTTACGAGTAAGTGGGTAGTAGTCCGGAGCGATATATGCCTGGTAAGGCTTGAAATATTGCTCAAGACTATCATTGTATACAGCTGCTACACGTACATCGCTAATAAAGTTCAGACCTGTAGAGTCTTGAAAGTCGCTGGCATGGCTGATACCTACAAAGCCTATAGCATTTGGGTTCTGCTTTACGTAGTTGATCACAGAGTCGTTACTATTAGCTGCATATACATTCTTACCAAGCTGCTCACCAGCTAATAACGAATCCATCATGTAGCGTATTGTGCTAGAGCCCTGATTATCGAATACTACTGTATATTCTTTATTGTAAGTGCCGGTCAATATCCCTTTAAGCTGATTGACGCTGAACGTGCTATCAGGACCATTATTATTAGTGACAACTGCTACTGCATCTTTTGCAATGGCTAGTGATTCGGTCACTATCTTCTTGTTCTCAAGTGCTGTTATTTCCTGTGGGCTAAGTTCTCTTGTTATCAGTATCAGCCTTACGGTGTCGTTCATAAAGTCTTTGATACACTCAGACTCCGGTTTGTACTGTACCTTAATATTAGCATTAGGGAAGCTGCTGTCAAAAACCTGTAATTGCTGTTCAATTATTGGCTTGTATGTTTCGTCAACAGATATAAGAATGTCGCCACTAGATAGTGTATCTGTGCGTTTAGGTACATTGTTATTGGTACAAGATGTAATACCTAGTACTATCAGAATAATGAGCAAAACATTCTTTAACGGTTGCATGGGCGCAATTTTAGTCAATATTTTAAAAAAACGTATAAGATGAGATGGTGTTGTAACATTAATTTAACAGCGGTGTCAGCTTTTTGTCAGTTCTACTTATCTTCTGCCTTGCCAATAGCCATATCTCGCCAGCCTCTCCATATTCTGAATAAGCCATATAGTAGTAGTAGGCCACCTAGTAAGTATGTTATCCAAAGATCCAGCTCAAATGTTCCGATGAACTTTTTGAAGTAGATACTCGCACCGCATATTGCTAAGTAGAGCATACCTATACC
>CAZPDA010000100.1:0-10257 GCA_964585115.1 uncultured Flavipsychrobacter sp. | reverse complement strand
ATCTAAAGAGCTACATAAAAGAGGACTACTCAAAAAGTTCATTGTTTACTCAAAAGGTAAGTTTGATACGCCATTCCCGTCAGAACCTGTATCAATATTTTCTCGTTATTTCCTTTTCATTTTAAATACACTTAATAAGGTATTAGGTTTCAAACCTCACAAATTTAGATTTCTACAAGAACAGATATTCGACTGGCTTTGTACCTATAAAGTAACCAAGGATATAGACCTGCTATTTGTAACACACCCCTTCCTGAAGCGTACATTCGCTAAAGCTAAAAGTTTAGGGATAAAAGTGGTTTTGCTACCCGGCACTCCCGAAGAGAATTACATATACAAAATAGTAAGTGAAGAGAATAAGAAACTAGGGCTTACACAGATAGACGCTTATACCTATCAAAAAAGACTGGACTACTACAACGATTCTATAAAGAGTGTAGATATAGTGATAGGGTCATTGCCACCTGCCTATAGTTCCTATATAGCATCAACATCTTATAAAGGGAAAGTAGTAGAGTTAACAGGACATATGCCTCCTGACTTCAAGCCTATTACATTAACACCAAAAGCCCCAAACAAAAAAACATTTACCGTTGGCTATATAGCACATACCGTTGTGCTTAAAGGGTTGCAATACCTTTTAGAAGCGTGGGAAGATATAGTAGCTAAAAGCGGATACGAGCAAATGGAGCTACAGATAGTAGGCGGTGTTGACGAGGCAATAAAGGAATACATAGACAAACGCTTTGCCAGCATCAAACAAGTAAAATTCTTAGGGCATCTAGACAATGTACAGAACTTCATAAAAGAGCTGGACCTGTTTGTTGTGCCTAGCTTGGTAGATGGAGCACCCGTCACCGCACTAGAAGCAGCTCATTATGCAGTACCTGTACTAATAACAGATGGTGCTGGTTCGGCAGAGCTATTGAGTAGAGGAAATGGTGGATGCAAAGTAGTGCCGATAAGAGATGCTGCAGCAATAAAAGAGAACATACTTTGGGCATATAACAACAGAGCAGAAGCGATACAAATGGGGCTTAACGCTAAAGAGAACCTGACCAACCATAGCTTTGAAGACTTTATGGTAAGACTTGCCAATGAGTTGGAAACAATAATGTAATAATGAAGAACGTACTACTATTAGGGTCTGAGCTGGGTAAAGGAGGGGCTGAAAGGTCTATCTCTTTACTTAGCTATTATTTGGAGCAACATGGCTACAATGTAGTATTGTGCATCCTATCGGGTACGGACAGGACCAAATATTACCAAACCTGCAAGCAAGTACTGTTTGTAGACCCGCCTACACATAGTGGTGCGATAGGCAAAGTGAAGGCTTGGAGATACAGACTAAAGCGAGTAAAAGAAATAAAACGTCAATACAATATTGATGTATCTATCAGCTTTTTAGAAGGACCAGACTATGTGAATGTATTGACAAGAAGTAAGGAGAAGATAGCATTGAGTATTCGCGGCTCTAAGATGTTTGACAAAGAGATAAGCGGGCGTATGGGTGCCGTGCGGAAAAAGTGGTTGATACCATCACTATACAAACGTGCCGATGAGATAGTATGTGTAACTCAAGCATTGGCAGACGAGCTGAATACTTACTTCAACATACCTACCAGTAAGCTAAAGGTCATCTACAACTTCTACGAAGAAGAGGAGATACGCAATAAAGCGACACAATCACTAACGGCGGACGAAGCAAAGATATTTGAACGTCCTGTCATCATCACATCGGGCAGGCTACATATGGCAAAGGAGCATGATAAACTCATTAGCATATTGCCATTAGTGCAACAACAAATACCCGCAAGACTGATGATACTGGGTGATGGTGCTTTGCTCAATGACTTAAAACAACAAGCAGAACAACTAGGCTTGAAAGCATGTGTGTGGGATGGCAAGTATAAAGATGCAGATGTTTACTTCATGGGCTTTCAGGATAATGCCTTTAAGTTCTATGAACACAGTAAACTATTTGCGTTGTCATCATCTTGGGAAGGTTTCCCAAATGTATTAGCAGAAGCACTCATTTGCCACAAGCCTGTAGTATCTACCGATTGCCCCACAGGGCCGAGAGAGATACTGGATATAAAAGGATTACAAGAACCTACCGAAAAGGCTATAAGAATAAACGTAGGCACATTGCTACCTATGCTCAATGTAGTAGACCAACAACGCTACGAACTATGGGCAAAAGAGATAGTACATTGGCTGAACGCTCCCTCACCTAATGCGGCAGACTATGACGAGCTGACAAAACGCTTTACCTTAGATGCCATGATAGCGCAGTGGAGCGATGTAATAGAGAACTAAAGCAGACCTGATATTGAAAATACTTATCATAGACAATTCGTTGGCATTTACAGGAGCATTCAAATGTGCGCTGAATGAGGCTGAGCTATTATCAGGTGAGCATGAATTCGTTTTCGTACTGCATGATGATAGCAACCTAAAAAAGCCACTGGAAGAAAAAGGCTTTAAGGTGTATACGCTACATATGGTGGAGATAAAGAAGTCGATACCCGTATTGCTAATATACCCATTGATGCTATTGAAGAATGCCATAGAGCTGCTACGTATAGTAAAGCATGAGCAAGTGGAAGTAGTGCAAATGAACGACTTCTACAACCTACTAGGTGCTATGATAAAGAAGTTTGGCTACAAGGGTAAGCTCATTACTTATGTACGCTTCTTACCTTCTGCCATGCCAAGTATCTTGCGCAAGTGGTGGACCAAGCTAGCGCAAAAATATTCCAACAAAGTGATAACGGTATCTGATGCGGTATTGAACCAACTACCTGCAAACGAAAATACCATTCGTATATACGACCCTGTAAGACTTACAGAGACCTTACCCGAAAAAGAGGTAATGCAGAATGGCATCATCAACATACTATATCTTGGCAACTACATAAAAGGCAAAGGGCAAGACCATGCATTACTGGCATTTGCAAAAGCGCACCAGCAACAACCTAAACTACGATTGAAATATGTGGGTGGAGATATGGGATTGGAGAAGAACAAACACTTCAAGCAAGAGCTGAAAGAGCAAGCCCAAGTGATGGGAATAAGTGAGTTTGTTTCTTTTGCTCCATTCAACAAGAATGTGGAAGAAGAGATAAAGCAAGCAGACATCATGCTCAACTTCTCTGAGGCGGAGTCGTTCTCCATGACCTGCCTAGAAGCTGCCTACTATGGCACACCACTAATTGCTACACGCTGCGGCGGCCCCGAAGAGATAATAGAGCACGGACGTACCGGACTATTGGTAGCCAAACAAGATATAAATGAAATGAGCGATGCTATATTAGCACTCGCAAACGATAAGATACGCCGTAGTGAATATGCCAAGGCAGGAAAGAAATACGTGCGCGATAAATTCAACATCAACAATTTTGAGCAACAATTCAAAGCTGTACTAGCAGAAGCATAACATATGTCATCGGTAAAAGTATTATTCATTGTTCCCTACCCTGCGCGCCACGCACCGTCTCAGCGGTTTCGTGTAGAGCTGTTTGAGCCAGAGCTGCAACAGGCAGGTGTTGAATATACTCTAGCTCCCTTTATGGATGAGCACACTTGGCATATACTCTATAAAGAAGGCTCTACGGTACAGAAAGCATTGGGCATTGTCAAAGGCTACCTTAAACGCTTAAAGACCGTACTCTTTGATGTACCTAAGTACGACTATGTATTCGTACACCGTGAAGCCGCTCCGCTAGGCCCTCCAATATTTGAATGGATGATAGCCAAGTTGTGGCGCAAGAAGATGATATACGACTACGACGATGCTATTTGGATACCCAACACCAGTGCTGAAAATAAACTGGCGGCCATGCTAAAAGCTGTATGGAAGGTGAAGCGCATCTGTAAATGGTCTTACAAAGTAGTGGGTGGTAATGAGTACTTGTGCAATTATGCACGTCAGGTAAATGACAATGTAGTGCTGATACCTACCTGTGTAGATATGCAACGCCATCACAAAGGAGAGCAAGTACATAAAGAAGGACAAGTAACCATAGGGTGGACAGGCAGCCACTCTACGCTTTTCTATCTGGATGATGTGATAGATGTATTGCAGACCATAGAGGCAAAACACAATACCAAGTTCGTGGTCATTGCCAATAAAGAACCCAAGCTACCATTGAAGAATTTCGAGTTCGTAAAATGGAATGAGCAAACCGAAGTTGCCGACCTGTTGCGCATGGACATCGGCATCATGCCACTGAAAGCTGATGCGTGGAGCGAGGGTAAGTGTGGCTTTAAACTCATACAGTATTTATCACTGGGCATACCTGCTGTGGCTAATCCTGTTGGGGTCAATAAGACCATCATAGATGAAGGTACTAACGGATACTTATGCACCACTAAAGAAGAATGGCTTGCTGCACTTGAGCAACTCATAGCAGACCACCACAAGCGTGCAACAATGGGTAATGCAGGCAAACAGAAAATGCAGGAGCAATATAGCATTGCCTCACAGAAGGACAGCTTCCTTTCTTTATTCAGCTAAAGCATTACTTAAAATTCAACGCAAAGAAATCCTTTTCAGGAGGGTTGTGCTTGTAGTATATAAGCATCAACGACAAACCATAGAAAGGCAAGCACGGAATACGATAACGCGATAGCGTACCGAACGTACCTGACGACAATCCCACAGCAAAGGCGAATATCAAAGTAAATATCAAACAAAACTGTATCGTCGGGTCACTTGCTATTATTTTCCATACACGGAGCAGCCCTACCGACATCAATACCTTTATGGTCAGCAATAAGAATATAGTAGCCTCTACCGCATTAATGAACTGTATCGGTTTTCGGGTCTCCCACAAATAAGGGCGGAATAAAGACACGTTAACAGCAGCAGGAAACTTCTTCAGCATGCCTGCACCTGTAGGGTCAAACTCACCAATATCGTAAGCACTACCCGCATCACCTGCTTGCTCACTGATATAGTTACCAATCTTATAAGAGGTACTGGCCACTTTGTCTAGAGAGTATTTACCTAAAGAAGATGAGAACTGAGTTAGCCCTACCACAAAACCAACCAGACAAATACCTATTACCGCTATCTTGGTAAAGAAGCGCGTAAACGGATTGCGTATATAGTGCGAGTAGGTAGAGAGTATCCAGAATATCAGCCCCGGTAGAAATGCGATAAGTATATAGACCTTAATAGATGCTACCAGATAGAAGGCAAATATGGTCATTATAATACCACCTATTCTAAAATCTCGGTTGATGAGCAGACGGAATACACCATAGGTGAGCCACCCTAGCCCGAACATACAGATGGTATCTTTAAATATACCCGACCCCCACATGATGGTACTCGGTATGAATAAGGTAAACACTGCTACATATAATATCTGTGCGGGATACTTAGTAGCAAAAGTTCTGAACAATGCCCAAATACCTGTGTAGGCAAGCGTTGCTAATAGTACCGATGTGGGCAAATATGTAGTGAACGTGAGTGTGCCTATAAGAGCGGTAATGGTGGCTACCATATACTCAGTAGGTGCACGATACCACTCCATCTGGTCTATGTATTTGAGGTAAGGACCGTCGTACCAGTTGGCGAGTCGGAACGTTAGCTTGAACCACTTAATGGGCGACTCTCCAAAAGAGCTATTGATAACCTCTGCATGCTCAAAATATTTAGAGGTATCACCACCACCGTAATAATATTGATAGATGAAGCCGATGAACAACGCACCTAATATCTTAGCTATCAGCCCCGGAATAAAGTAAGGCCTCCAAGGATGCCCAACAGGATAATAAGAGTCTCTTATCTTACTGGCTATGAAGAGTATCATCACCAAATAGAATGGCAACAACAGATAATCGAGGAGCGTTATAAACGGTTGTTCTTCCAAGTGATGCTATTATTGTTATATATTGCGTACGTTTATAATTAATCTAACTCATCCGCCTAACGTATGTGTGGAATTACCGGCTATTATACGCTAAATAAAAGCACAGATCCCAACCTCGCAAAAGTAGCGCGATCCACTGACAAACTACTACTGCGCGGCCCCGACAACGGCGGCACTTATAGCGACGAACGTATTGCTCTGGGTCATCGCAGATTGTCTATCATTGATACGTCTGAAGGGGCTACACAACCCATGACAGACGTGAGTGGAAGGTACGTAATAGTATTCAACGGAGAGATATTCAATTATCAACAACTGTCAATAACCTACCTGCAACAAACATGGGAACGCATAGGTGGTGCTAAAACAACATCAGACACCGAAGTGCTGCTATACTTGCTTATAGAGTATGGTGAGAAATGTTTGCCTTGGCTGAGTGGGTTCTTTGCCTTCTGTTTTTATGATAAAGAGACAGAGCGCATTATACTGGCAAGAGACCGATTTGGTAAGAAGCCGCTACTCTACCATGCTACGGATGAGCATATAGCCTTTGCATCAGAGATGAAATCGCTACTGGATTGGGATATACCTAAAGAGCTAGACTATACCGTACTGCATCAGTACCTACAGCTCAACTACATCCCACAGCCGCAGAGCATCATAAAGGGTGTAGCTAAGCTAAAGCAGGCACACTATATGGTATTCACTCCGAAAGGGATAGAGAGCTACGAGCCATATTATAACATAGAGATAAAGAAAGGTGAGTACGATAAATACAGCTACGACCAAGCCTGTGACAAGCTGGTATCGCTAATGGACGATGCTGTGAAAGAACGTATGATATCAGACGTGCCGCTTGGGGCATTCTTAAGTGGTGGTATCGATTCGTCGGTAATGGTAGCACTTGCAAGCAAGTATACCGACAACCTTAATACCTTCTCCATAGGCTATAAAGACAATGCCTTTTTTGATGAGACCAAGTATGCCAAATTGGTTGCAGACAAGTACAAGACCAACCATACGGTATTCTCATTATCCAACAACGACTTTTTAGAGCATGTACACAATGTGCTCGACTATATAGACGAACCTTTTGCAGATTCATCCGCCATACCTGTATACATACTGTGTCATCATACCCGCAAGCATGTAACCGTGGCTATAAGCGGCGATGGTGGCGACGAGGTTTTTGCGGGATATAACAAGCACGCTGCCGAATGGAAGATGCGCCAAAACTCATTCGTAAACCAAGTGGTGAAAGCAGGATTGCCTGTATGGGAAAAACTACCACGCAGTAGAAACAATAAAGTAACGAACCTCTTCCGCCAAGTACACCGCTTTGCTGAAGGTGGTAAGCTACCTGTGAAGGAGCGTTATTGGCGTTGGGCATCATTCAATACGCAGGAGAAAGCCTCTAAGCTACTCCACCCTGATGCTCTAGCCCAAACAGACTATGCCCTGCTACAAACAGAGAAAGGCGATCTGTTGCAGCACATGAAAACAGGTGACTTCAACGAGCTACTGCTAAGTGATATGAACCTTGTATTACTGAGTGATATGCTGGTGAAGGTAGACCTGATGAGCATGGCCAACAGCCTTGAGGTACGCAGTCCGTTCTTGGACTATAAGGTAGTGGACTTTGCCTTCTCCCTACCCGAGCAATATAAGGTGGATGCCAAAATGAAGAAACGCATCGTTCAAGATGCCTTCCGCAGTATGCTGCCCGATGAGATATACAACAGACCGAAGCATGGTTTTGAGATACCATTGCTAGACTGGTTTCGCAAGGAGCTATGGAGCCTTATCAATGACGACCTGCTGGAGCGCAACTTTGTAGCAGAACAAGGCATATTTAATGTAGAAGAGACTGAACGACTGAAGAAGAAGCTGCATAGCAACAACCCTGAGGATAGTCACGCTACCATATGGGCACTTATCGTATTCCAATACTGGTGGAAAAAATACTTTGTATGATAACATGCTACTATTTTTAATCGCCCCAGTATTGTTGTATTATTGTAGCATATTATACCCCAATGCCAAGAGTACTTCGCATACTGAACAGACTGATAATAGGAGGGCCTGCCATCAACGCGACTTATCTTACCAAATACATGGCTCCTGAGTTTGAGACCATGCTTGTGATAGGCGGTAAGGACGACCACGAGCAAGATGCAGACCACCTAAGCATGGACCTAGGTATAGAGCCTGTGGTGGTGCCTGAGATGAAGCGCGAAATAAGCCCCATTAATGATGGTTATGCCTATCAGAAGGTAAAGAGACTCATAGAGAAATTTCAGCCGGATATAGTACATACACATGCCGCAAAGTCGGGTGTGATAGGCAGATTAGCCGCCGATGCTTGTAAAGTGCCTGTTATTGTACATACCTTTCACGGGCATGTATTCCACAGCTACTTCAATAAGCTAAAGACCAACACCTTTATACAGATAGAACGCTACTTGGCAAAACGCTCTACAGGCATCATTGCCATAAGTGATATACAGAAGAATGAATTGGCAAATGACTACAATATTTGCCCTGCCGATAAGATAAAGATAATCCCTCTTGGGCTTGACCTTGATAAGTTTCAACAGAACCAAGACATAAAACGTCAGGAGTTCCGCTCAAGGTTTCAGATAGCTTCTAACGAGATAGCTATTGGTATCATTGGTCGTGTAGTGCCTGTAAAGAATCATAGCCTATTTGTGAAAGTAGCAGAGCAGGTAATGGCCAAAACCGATAAAGCGGTACGCTTTGTAGTGATAGGTGATGGTGACATGCGCCCGCAGATGGAGCAAGAGTTTGCCGATGCCAATATCGACTATGCTTACTACCCTAAAGAACCTAGAGCGGCAACTGCCATCTGTACCTCATGGCAAACTAATATGGATGTGGTATTAGCAGGACTGGATATTGTAGCACTTACCTCTCACAATGAGGGAACACCTGTATCACTGATAGAAGCACAAGCAGCATCTCGCCCTGTGGTATCTACAAACGTTGGTGGTGTGGCAGATGTAGTGGTAGACAATCAGTGCGGATACATTACTGAGCCGGATGATGCAGACCTGTTTACAGAAGCTCTTCTAAAGCTGATAGATAGTGCAGAACGCAGAACATACTTTGGCACACAAGGCAGACAATTTGTACAAAGCAGATACTCTTACCAGCGCTTGGTAAAAGATATGTCTGAGTATTACTACAGCCTTATGGATATGAAAGGTGTGAGCTACCGCAATCACCACGGCAGACCCATTCCCGACTCATTAGACGAGCTATAAAACTATTACTGATACAATTCCTTAAAGAAAGATACAGTTGTCTTCAAGCCATCTAAGAAACGCTGTGTAGGCTCGTAACCTAATAGTGTTCTTGCTTTAGAGATGTCAGCAAGTGAGTTACGAATATCACCTGCACGAGGCTCTCTGTGTGTAGGCTCGTGGTCTATACCTAGTTGCTCTCTTATAGCATTGTAAAGAAAGTTGACCGAGAAATTCTCACCTACGGCTACATTATATGCCTCACCAAAAGCTTTGTCATTTTCAGCAAGCATACCACGAACGTTTGCCTGTACGGCATTGTCTACATAAGTGAAGTCGCGCGTTTGCTCACCATCACCGTTGATGTATACTGGTGTTTGTTTCAAAATACCGCTTACAAACAATGGAATAACCGCAGCATAAGGACCGTCAGGGTCTTGACGAGGACCGAATACGTTGAAATATCTTAGACCGACAACCTTCATACCATATAGGTCTGCAAACACATTTGCGTAAAGCTCATTGGTCTTTTTAGTAACCGCATAAGGAGATAGCGGGTTACCTACTTTTTCTTCTTTTTTAGGAAGGTTTGGCTCGTCACCATATACTGATGATGATGATGCGTAAACAAAGGTTTTCACACCTGCGTCTTTTGCAGCAGTTATCATATTCACAAAGCCACCCACGTTCACATCATTACTGGTTATCGGGTCGCTGATAGAACGAGGAACAGAACCCAGTGCCGCCTGATTAGAAACGTAGTCGATGCCTTCACATGCTTTTTTACACACTTCAGCATCTCTTATATCTCCTTCTATAAATTCAAAGTTGTCATAACCAGTGAATAGGTCGATGTTCTTTTGAAAACCGGTAGCCAAGTTGTCCAGCACTCTCACTTTCCCTGCACCATTCTTTAGCAAGTATTCAGTGATGTGTGAGCCTATGAAGCCCGCACCACCTGTTACAAGAAAACTACTATTACTGATGTCTTTATTATGAAAGTGAGCCATATTGCTGTTTCTTTTCTTAGCTGATATAATTTGTATTGCCGCCGCAAACTTAGCCGAATTATGATAAAAACAGAAGCATCTGTTTGCTATTGATTAGTTAAC
>CAZPDA010000099.1:0-10488 GCA_964585115.1 uncultured Flavipsychrobacter sp. | reverse complement strand
CCACTCAATAGTACCTCCGCGAAACTCATCTGCAAATGAGCGCATTGTTACCGCTGGTATTAACAGCATTAAGAACCATGGAGCCCAACTAAAGAAACGATCTAGTGAGGCAAAGCCATATGCCAATATGCTACTGTCCTCAAATATCCATAAGAACAAGCCACAAGCCACAAGAAAAACCAGTACGGCTATATAACCCACTATGGAGCTAAAAAAGGAATTCAATTCTTTTATGAAAATACTACGCATGTATTTACCCTAACTTTCTGAAGTTGGCAAATATAACAAATTGAGCCTGTATAAGTATGGTGTAAAACCTTGAATAATGTTATAACATAAGTTTATGATATTGCTATGACTGCTAATGCCGCTCGTTCTTGTATTTACGCATATATGCCTTACGCATCCGTGCCACATTAAAGTACAGCCCATCCACACCATTGTCATTCTTTTTAAGAGACAGATAATCGCACCATTCTTCGGTAAGCATACGGTCTCCATCTTCATCATAACCTAGAGCTAATATCACAAAATATTCATTACTAATATGTAATACATGATAAGCTGTTTCTTTTGTCAGCCCATCGCCGGTAGAGAGTATTGCTTTAGCAATCCCCATAGCCTTTTTAAGGTAAGGTGTACCTGACACACTATCACCTAATAGTTCATAAGCCGTATATACATCAAACAACTTCCGTGCATCGAAGGGGTTATCTTCTAAATACTCAATACTTAGTTTTATTACCTTTTCTAAGTCTCGTTTGTTATAGTCTTTCTTATCATAGATACGGTTAAGCTTTTTGAAAGCTTTATTATCATACCCTGTATAAGGTTTGTATGAATTCTGAAAGAAATAGCCATAATACAACATACGATAATCCTTAAGTGTGAGCGTAGTATCATCCTGTTGATACATAGCAAATAGCTTATTATAATAGTAAGGAGAGCTTTTATCTGTGGTAAGGTCTTTAATGGCTTTATAGTCAGGCTTTTGGAAAATATCCTGTGCCCAAACACTACCCTGCACCATCATCACTGCCAGCAACAACAAAATACGGGTCATCTCATTCTTTTATTTACAACCTTAAATTAGGGAAAATAAGTTTATAAGCTAGAGGCAGGTATGGCATAAAGGGCTTACAGAATAATAGTGAGTGAGTAAAGGGGCTAATGCATGTGTAATGCAAGCATCAAACATTAGACCAAAATCTAACGCGTAACAATTTGTTCATAAAGCATCCGTGCTACCACTTATATCTTTTTACGCGTGTGTGGGTATATAATAGGCTTGCTTGTCAGGGTACTTTTGTGATGGTAGTAATACATCCCTACCCCTGACGAAAGCAGGCGGGCCTATTTAGGCCCGCTCTTTTATTTAAGCTTTAACTAAATCTCTTTCCTTCTTTTAGGTTCAAACAACTATTTTTACGCCCAGTGCCAAAATGCCATTTTGAAAAGAGTAAGGAAATATTACTATAATACAGATACCCATAGATTTGAAAAGCTTGAAGTGCCTTGGCACGTAAGGCTCTTGCGCATATTTGGCTTTATTTCAGCGGCACTGGTTACAGCATTTATCATTGTAAATATTGCTTATAAGTTCTTCCCATCTCCTAAGGAGAAAGAGCTAATGACAGAAATGCAATTGCTACGTGAGCAGTATGCCAATTTACAAAACCAACTTACAGGGCTTGAGCAGTCACTAGGACAGTTGGAGCATAGAGACAATGAAATATACCGTACCGTATTTGAGTCTGACCCAATACCTGATAGTATACGTATAGGTAAACGCTACACTGCCATCGACCCCGACCAGTATGCCTATACTCACTCTGAAAAACTTATAGAGACCATACACCATGGCGTATCGGCACTTAAGAACCGTGTAAAGGTGCAGCAAATGTCTTATGACACACTAGAGAAGCTGGTACAGGCAAAAGAAGAAATGTTACAATCCATCCCTGCTATTCAACCCATATCTAACAAAAAACTGGAAAGGTTAGCTTCAGGTTTTGGATACAGAATAGATCCTATCTATAAAACACCTAAAATGCATACGGGGCTAGATTTCACTGCTGCTACAGGCACCCCCATATATGCTACCGGCAATGGAAGAGTTGTAGAAGCTGTTTATGACAACAGTGGATACGGCAGACATGTCATCATAAATCATGGCTATGGTTACAAAACACTATATGCCCATATGGTGAAAATAAAAGTACGCAATGGACAGTCTGTGAAAAGAGGAGAGGTAATAGGCTGGGTAGGTAGTAGTGGTAAAAGTACAGGCCCTCACTTACACTATGAGGTAATAAAGAAAGGGGCTAAGATAAACCCCATCAACTTCTTCTTCAATGACCTAACAGCTTCTGAATATGAGCGAATGGTTAAGATATCTAACTCAAGCAACCAGTCTTTCGACTAATTTAGCAATACATATTTAAGGTGTTTACTTTCTTTACCATTGATTAATAATGGGTTTATATCTCCATTAACACCAAGGTTAACAAGTGCTTGTGTCAACTCTTTTTTATCCAGATCGGCACTAATGATATACCCATGATCTTTTAGCTTAGTTATCCAGATTTTTAATATGTTCTGATGATATTCTGTAGAGGAATTTGCTTCGTCGTAGCAGTTGTAGAGTGCAAAGTCAAAGGTCTTTATCCTAAAGCCTTTTGCTATTGTAGCAGCATCTCCTTTTAGCAACAAAGCTCTTTTGCCATATGGCTCGCATATGGTCTTGCAATCTTCCTCAAACGTTTCGGGGTTATTCCACAGGTCTAAGCCTAGCATTCTCAACTCCTTATTACGTTCTAAACAAGAAGCTATACTTTCACCCTGCTCCACACCTAAAACAGCGCCATATACCCACTGCTGCTCCTCAACAAAAGCAGCAAGCTCATCGTACCACGTCATTCAAATCCCTTATTTAAATAAAGTATAATCAGTTTTCTCTTAGTAGCATTTATAAAATGCATCACAATATATAACAATAACATGGCATTTTGTGACAACTAATTCTATCCAGACCCATACAACTTTAGTTTGTATAGTGATATACAACCAGTCTTATGTACCTTTGCACCCAAATAATTAAAAGCATGCGTAAAAGCTTATTATTTCTGGTAGCAGCATTGTTATTCACAGCATCTTGTAGAGATTCTCGTATACACGAGCATGAAGAATGGGGAAAGTACTTTACAGAGCATGGCATTGACAGCGCATGCTTTATCATCAGAGATAATAATCACGAGGCAATCGCTTTTTATAATAAAGACCGTTGCTTAGAGCGCTTTTCACCAGCCTCTACGTTCAAAATTTTCAATTCACTTGTAGCATTAGATATACCTGTAGCTCCGGATGAGCAAATGGTCATCAAATGGGATAGTGTAGACCGTAGGCCGGAGTGGAACCAAGACCTGACTATGCGAGATGCATTTAAAGTTAGCTCTGTACCCTACTATCAAGAGATAGCACGCCGTATAGGCAACCAATACATGCAGCAATACTTAGATACTGCTGACTATGGCAATAAAAATGCTAACGGTGCGATAGACCTATTTTGGCTGAACGACACCCTACAGATATCTGCTGATGAGCAAGTAGGCTTACTAAAGCGTATGTACTTCTACGAACTGCCATTTACTGAGCGCGCACAGCGTATAGTGCGTAGCATGATGCTACAGGAAGATACTGAAGACTACAAGCTATACTACAAAACAGGCTGGTCTGCACCTAATGGTGCTGATGAGCAAGTGGTATGGGTAGTAGGTTTTGTAGAGCGCATAGAGCATATGAAAGAACATGAGAACTCTATGAACAAGAGCAACTTCAGGCTATACCCTTACTTCTTTGCAATGAACTTCTCTCTACCAAATGATGTAGAAGACTATAAGAAGTACAGCGAAATACGCCTACAAATATTGAAATCTATACTTAAAGATCACGAAGTAATACCTACTGCTGACAGCAAGTAATTAGAACAAGCGTTTCAACACATTGTATACCACCATTGGCTTACCCAATGTGTAGAAGTGCAATACAGGCACATTGTTCTTCAGCAGGTCTTTACACTGCATGTATAGCCACTCTTCACCTACTTTTTCACAAGCGTCTTTAGAGTTGGCCTTCATCATTTCGTTGTACAGGTCTACCGGCACTTCTGTATTGAATATACTTGGCACCACTGTTAGCTGTCGTTGGTTGGTCAGCGGCTTAAGCCCCGGGATGATAGGCACATCAATACCGTGCTCTTTACATTTATCTACAAAGTTGTAGTAGTGCTGATTGTTGAAGAACATTTGGGTAGTGATATAGTCGGCACCGAGGTCTATCTTACGCTTTAGATATATCACATCAGTATCAATATTCGGTGCTTCAAAGTGCTTCTCAGGATACCCGGCCACACCTATACAGAAGTCAGTATTCACACCATCCATTATATCATCTTCAAGATATTGCCCTTTGTTCAGGTCTACTACCTGAGCTACAAGGTCCTCAGCATATCGGTGACCATTAGGGTGTGCAGTGAAGAACTTCTCATTTGCTGCAGCATCCCCTCTTAAAGCCAGAACATTCCTTACACCTAAGAAGTGCAGGTCTATCAATGCATTTTCGGTCTCTGTCTTGGTAAAGCCGCCACATATAAGGTGCGGAATTGCCTCCACCTTATATTTATTCATCAATGCAGCACATATACCCACAGTACCAGGGCGCTTACGTATCTCCACACGCTCAAAGCTTCCGTCCTTCCTCTTCTTATACACCTGCTCTGCTCTATGGTAAGTTACATTTACAAAAGAAGGCTTGAACTCCATTAGCGGATCAAGACTCTTATACAATGATTCTATACTCTTACCCTTGGTTGGTGGTAATACCTCTAATGATATTATCGGCTCCTTGGCGTTGGCCAAATGTTCTGTAACTTTCATAATAGCTTTGCAAAAGTATATAATAAGTATACACTTTTCTAACCTTTAAAGTTTATTCATTTTAACACTATTGCTTACAAATAATAACCCTATGTTAGTTGTGGTTTCCTATTTTTGCCCAAAAGCTGGTAGTTTTTGACATGTTGACAATTCGCGCTAAAGGACTGATAAAACGTTATCGTAAACGTACTGTGGTAAACAACATCTCCATCGAGGTGAACCAAGGGGAGATAGTTGGGCTACTTGGTCCTAACGGTGCAGGTAAGACCACATCTTTCTACATGGTAGTAGGTTTGGTAAAGCCTGATGAGGGTGAGGTATTTCTGGGAGATACCAACATTACAAAACTACCTATGTATAAGCGTGCCCAAATGGGCATTGGCTACCTTCCACAAGAGTCATCTATCTTTCGCAAGCTGTCAATAGAAGATAATATTGCATCTGTATTGGAAATGACGAAACTGACAAAAGGCGAGCAAAAGAACAAATTAGAAGCACTACTGGACGAATTCAGGTTAGGACATGTGCGTAAAAGCAATGGTGATGTACTGAGCGGTGGGGAACGAAGACGTACTGAGATAGCAAGAGCATTAGCCGTAGACCCCAAATTCATACTACTGGATGAACCTTTTGCAGGTATTGACCCTATAGCTGTGGAAGATATACAGACGATCGTAGCACGTCTTAAATATAAAAACATCGGCATATTAATAACCGACCACAATGTACAAGAGACCCTCTCTATTACAGATAGAGCCTACCTGATGTTTGAGGGTAATATGCTGAAAGCCGGCACAGCAGAAGAGCTTGCTGCAGATGAGCAAGTAAGAAAAGTGTATCTTGGTAAACACTTTGAGCTTAAACGAAAAGACTACAGCCAATATTTATAATTATTATTGCGTAAAAACTCCGTTTTAAGTTTGAAGCTTTGCGGAAACGCTATTATTTTGCCATACCAATTGTGCCTACATGAGTATTATTAGTCCTGCGCTTAAGAGTTATCTACGGTTACGCAACAACGTGATCGATAACTTTATGCTTAACCCAATAGATACTCAACGACAGGTCTTCAACAAACTAATAGGCTCTGCACAGTTCACAGAGTATGGCAAGAAGTATGGGTTTGATAAGATCAGCAGAATAGTTGAGTTTCAAGACCAAGTACCTATTAGCGATTATGATACGCTAAAACCATATATCCAACGCACACTTGAGGGAGAACAGAACCTTCTTTGGTCCTCTCCTATCAACTGGTTCGCTAAGTCTAGCGGTACTACCAGCGACAAAAGCAAATTCATCCCGATAAGTAAAGAATCTCTTGACGAGAACCATTACAGAGGAGGGAAAGACACTTTAGCCTTATACTTGAGAAACTTCTCTCAGTCTAATGTTATGTCGGGCAAGTGTTTGGTTGTAGGTGGTAGCCACCAAATAAACCAGCTGAATGCTGACTCTTTCTTTGGCGACCTCTCTGCAGTTATGCTACAGAACATGCCTTTTTATGGGCAGGTGGTACGCACTCCTGACCTTTCTATAGCCCTGATGGCAGAGTGGGAAGAGAAGATAGAGAAAATGGCAGAGACCACTGTTGAAGAGAATGTTACTTATATAGCAGGTGTACCCACATGGACCATTGTTCTACTAAAGAGAATATTGGAAAAATCAGGAGGTAAGACCATTAAAGACATATGGCCTAACCTTGAGCTTTATATACATGGGGGTGTAAGCTTTAAACCATACCGCAACCAGTTTGAGGCTCTGATACCTGATAAAGGGATGCATTATCAAGAGACCTATAATGCCTCAGAAGGGTTCTTTGCAGTGCAAGATAGCTGGGAACATGAGGGTATGCTGTTAATGCTTAACCATGGCATATTCTATGAGTTCATGCCAATGGAAGAGTACGGTAAAGAGCACCCTAGAACATTGACGCTAAAAGAGGTAGAGCTGAATAAAAACTATGCTTTGGTACTTAACACCAACTGCGGACTTTGGCGATACCTTGTGGGAGATACCATACAATTCACTTCTCGTAGCCCTTACCGTGTTAAGGTAACAGGTAGGTTAAAGCACTATATCAACGCTTTCGGAGAAGAGGTAATAATCGACAATAGCGACTACGCTATAGAAGAGGCTTGTAAAAAAACAGGAGCAGTAGTAAATGACTATACCGCTGCCCCTATATATATGACCGGGGATTCTAATGGTGCCCACGAATGGATAATTGAATTTGACCATCTACCTTGTCCTCTCGAGGTGTTCACCAAAGAGATGGACCTCGCCCTACAGAAAATCAACTCTGACTACGAGGCAAAACGCTACAAGGATATGGCATTAAGCATGCCTATAGTACACAGAATGCCTAAAAACGGCTTTAACAACTGGCTAAAACATAAAGGCAAACTGGGCGGGCAACACAAAGTACCACGCCTGAGCAATGAGCGTACACACTTGGAAGAGATACTTCCTTTCACTCAACAATAGCTTTACTGACGAAAATCATATTTAGTAGTGAGGTCTATCATATTTATATGGTCAGGCTAGGGCTAGTTTTGTATCATAAAATTTGACAACTATGAGCAAGACCAGTATCACACACTTAGACAATGAACATAATGATTGGCTTAGGGCTTTAGACTTCTATAAACAAGAGTGCAACATCCTTAAAGAACGCCTTACAGAAGTAGCAGGCAAGAATACAGGCGACGAGGTGGGCAGAATGTCAGAGCAGTTTGAAAGCCGCATCAAGATACAGATAACTAATATTGACACGTTGAGACACAACATAAACGAGAACCTACACAACATTAGTGAGGATGCTAAGAATAGCGCGGGGCATGTAGAGCAAAAGCTGATAGAAAAGCACGAAGAGCTTAGAGAGCAATTCGTTACTGAAGAAAAGCTTATTGCAGAATTAAGACACGAGTTCAACCGCTTTGCTGCAAAGTGGATGTAATACGATAGTTTTTTGATGGTTAGATATAGCGGACTGTTTTTTTGGTTTTGCAGTCCGCTTTCTACTATTCTTCAGGCGGGTTGTGATATATATCGTTCAACTCACCTATATACTCCAACAGCTCCTTCCGCCCCGTAAACTTTACTGCACTAGTAAGAAAACTACGAGGAATGAACTCCCATTCCTTTTTCATGGTCTCTATGAAGTTGCGGACATTCTTAGCCGCATCCTTCTGAGAGCTTTTATCTGCCTTAGTAAATATCAGGTTGAAAGGCACGCCCCATTCGCCCAGTTGGTTAATGAACTCTAAGTCCTTCTGCTGAGGCTTATGGCGGCTATCTATTAGCACAAATACGGTCATTAGATTCTCCCGCTTGGTCATATAGTCCTCTATCATCTTTTGAAAAGAGGCTCTCTGCTTCTGCGAGACCTTAGCATACCCATACCCTGGTAGATCTACTATATACCACTCTTCATTTATCAAAAAGTGGTTTATCATCTGTGTTTTACCCGGGCTGGCAGAGGTCTTTGCCAACTTTGATTGACGGGTAAGCATATTGATAAGCGAAGACTTACCCACGTTAGAACGCCCTATAAATGCATACTCGGGCATTGTAGGTTCGGGACAATTTTCTGTTCTTGGGCTACTAATTAAATATTTTGCTGAACGTATTTCCATTAAATATGTTATGGTTGCACTACTTTTGTAATGATGCAGTCTGAAAAACATAACAATCCGGCAGCGACTATACTACCGGACGCGGAGTCAAAATTAAGCAAGAAAGCGCAAGTTGCCGACATGTTCGACAATATTGCCGGTAAATATGACTTTCTGAACCATACCTTGTCTATGGGTATAGATAAAGGATGGCGTAAAAAAGCTATTGCCGAGATACAGAAAGTTGACCCAAAGCAGATACTGGATGTAGCTACAGGCACAGGCGACCTAGCCATAGCGGCAGTTAAGATAAACCCAGACCAAGTGACGGGCATAGATATATCTGAAGGGATGCTGGAAGTAGGCAAGAAAAAAATAGCCGACCTTGGGCTGACTGATAAAATATCGCTACAAGTAGGAGACAGCGAAGCACTACCCTTCAAAGAAGGACACTTTGATGCTATCACTTGTGCATATGGTGTGCGCAACTTTGAGAACCTACAAGCAGGGCTTACGGATATGAACCGTGTAATGCGCGAAGGTGGCAAGTTGGCCATACTGGAATTTTCTAAGCCGAAAACATTCCCAATAAAGCAGTTGTACACTTTTTACTTCAAGCACGTGTTGCCCTTCTTTGGCAAAGCAGTAAGTAAGCACAGTACCGCATACGCTTATCTGCATGAGAGTGCTATGGCATTTCCTGAAGGTGCAGACTTTTGTAAGATACTAGAGAGCTGTGGATTTAAGAATGCTAAAGCTCAACCGTTAACCTTTGGCATTACAACCTTATATACAGCTAGCAAATAATAAATAATGAAGTTTACCTTCTTGATCCCACTCTTTTTACTAATTGCATTTGGTGATAATACAAATACCAGTAGCAAGGATGAATATACAGCATACATAACCAATAAAAATAACTCCGGAGAAGAATCACCTCTATGTGGTAGCAGTATACTTCTTTACAACGATAGCACATACTATTACGAAGGAGGGTGCGAATCGGTATCTTATATATGCTCCGGCAAATGGGAGATGCAGAACGATACGCTTCAGTTACACGCTACCCCTGTTCAAGACATTGCTCCCATAAAAGATGTAACACTTAAGAATAACCCTAAACATAAAAAGATACACCTACGTATCTTATCAAGAAGTGGAGATACCCTGAATATAAACTACGCACCATATCTATATAAAAAGAACACCCCACCTCCTGCTCTATACTTTTGGAAAGATTGGTCATCGTCCAACTTCGGTCCTTACAAAGAGTATACTTTTAAAAGCGACTCTAGTGCAGGCATCATAGAGATCCGAAAGCTATCGGCAATTCTTGGCAAAAAGATCTTAGTGTCTATAGGCAACTACAATGACATTACAGTAATACTTAACTTCCCTACCAACTGTTTACAGAACTTACGTGGTGCTAAATATGAATGTGCTCCTACTAGTCAGCTAATATCTAGAGGCGATAGTTTAATATCTTTCCCTATAGACCCGAAGGGCTATAATTATCATAAAACCGACACACTGGTATGGCAAGAAAGAAAACCTGGGCAGAAAAAATGAAGCCCGATGCAAAGCACAAGATAACGGTAAATGATAAAGACTTTGCAGACATACCTGCAGGACATAGCCTGCTTATCCCTACTCCACTTATAGTTGATGAGTATGTAAAACACATACCCCAAGGCACAGAGACTAACATCAAACAGATGCGTGAAGACCTTGCAGCTGAGTATGGGTCGGAATATACTTGCCCTGTAGTATCAGGCATATCATTAAGAATAGTAGCAGAGAACGCTTTTGAGCAATTACAAGGTGGTAAGCCATTAAGTGATGTTACTCCCTTTTGGCGTATGATAAATACAAAGTCTCCTACAGCTAAAAAGCTGACCTGTGGAATAGACTACTTAAAAGAGCTTAGAGAAAAAGAAGGA